>JAAYTE010000265.1 GCA_012518175.1 Gammaproteobacteria bacterium
GGTAAATTCATCCCACAATTTTCACACACCGATTGCTCCGTAGGATTGTCGTGTTGGCAGTATAAACAGGTCGCCATAAGCAAGCCCTCCTTTTCGCAAATACTCTCATAGCTTGAGTAAAAGAGGGCTTGATAGCCATCAAGTAAGGGCTTTATTGGTGATCTAGCTCGCTGCCATTAACGTCTGCGTTGAGGCGAAGTGCTCGCTGGGCTATAGCAGCGCACTGGTGTCCACAGTTAAACCTTGCTCGGCAAAGATATCTTGAGCAACGCTTAAGGCATTTAAGACACTGGGGAAGCCCACATAGGGGATCAGATGGATGATGCAGCCGACGATCTCTTCTGGGGTTAAGCCAACGGTCAAACCAGTTTTAATATGCATGCCAATTTGTGGTTTACCTTGGGCCACCAGCGCAGTAATAGTGGTTAATACTTTTTGTTTATTATCCAAGCCAGGGCGTGAATAAATGCTGCCAAAAGCAAATTCAACCACATACTTGGTTAAATCAGGGGCGATATCTTTAAACTTCTCACCGATATCCATGGCACCTGTTGGGTTGTCATCCGGTGAGGCGGTGAGTTCTTGGATTTTGTTGATACCTTTTTGGTAAAGATCTTCGGACATTATAAAGGGCTCCTTGGTATGGATTGTGCTGACGGCGATTAGTGCCGCGCCAGACATCAGTAAACATAAAGGCAGACTACCTAAAGTAGCGCAGCAATTACAGCTCAGGAGCGGTAAGGGCAGTTGGCGTGAGTGCTCCCTAGCACGTCTCGTTAGACTGCAGTGACGACCCGTTGGCAGCAGGAAATCAGCTAAAAACAGTTTTTGTAGTTTGCACTGGCTGTTACGCAAAAATTAAAAAATAATTGCTATATAGTTCAGGGCATACAATGGGTTGGGCATTAGCTGCGGATTGACTATGTTTAAACGGTTACGGCATTGGCGAGAAAATCGCCGTATTGAAAAAATGGGCTTTACTGCTCAGCAGTGGGAATCAGCGGTTGCTGACTGGCCAGTGATGCAGCGTTATCAGGGGGCTGAGCGTGAGGCGCTGCGCATTATGACCTTTCGCTTTCTAGCGCGTAAAAGCTTTGTTTCTGGTGCAGGTTTTCAGTTTAGCGACGCTATGGCCTTAAAAATCGCCACTATGGCCTGTGTCCCTATTTTACATTTAGGCTTGGACTGGTATAGCCGCTGGCGCACGGTGATTCTTTACGAAGGCGGTTTTGTGCCCAAGCGAGCCTATCGCAGTAACGATGGGGTCGTGCACGCAAAGGGCCCAGCTTTAAGTGGTGAAGCTTGGTTTCGTGGGCCGGTTATTTTGTCTTGGGAGGCAGTCAGTCAATCTGGAGCGTACGCGGCCCAAGGCAAAGCAAGCAATGTGGTTATTCACGAAGTAGCGCATAAGCTGGATATGCTCCGTGATGGGGCGAACGGTGCTCCACCGATGCACCCCAATATGCGCCCAGGGGAGTGGCACACCATTTTTAGCAATGCGTGGCAGCGTTTACAAGCTGATTATCAGCACAACCGGCCGTTGCCATTGAATGAGTATGGGTTGACGAGCCCCGCAGAGTTTTTTGCAGTATGCAGCGAGACCTTCTTTGAAGCGCCGACTACCATGCAAGAGCAGATGCCAGAAGTGTACCGACTCCTGTGTCAGTTTTATCGGCAGCAACCCTGATTGGCGCTCCAGGGGGATAGCCATAGTTAGCCCGAGATAGGTTTTTTGTCAGCCCGGAGCAAGTCATTGTAGCGCTGTGTCTATGCATTTTTTATCTAGGCTCGCGGCGTAACTGTGCTGAAAAAAAACAGGGCGAGGCGCTAGCTTGAGGGCGGGCTTGCCTTAAGTCCTTTGTACATTGTGGTGAGTGCTTTAGACTTGTGCGCTTAATTCGATATTTAAGCCTTAAGGACCTTCATGAATACCACAACAGCGACATCATCCCATTTTAGTCGGCGTGATGTATTTGCACTGGGCTTTATGACTTTTGCATTGTTTTTGGGGGCTGGAAATATTATTTTTCCTGCCGAGTCAGGTCTGCAGGCGGGCACCACTGTTTGGCACGCGGCATTGGGTTTTTTACTGACTGGGGTTGGTTTGCCTTTGTTGACTGTTGTGGCTTTGGCACGAGTAGGTGGTGGTTTAACTGAGTTGACGCAACCCTTAGGCAATGCCGTGGGTACAATTTTGGCTGTGGCTGTGTATTTAGCCATTGGCCCTTTTTTCGCCACACCACGTACCGCTGTGGTGTCTTATGAGATTGGTGTAGTGCCTTTTTTTGGCAGTAGCAGTACAGGCTTGTTGCTGTACTCCACAGCCTATTTCGCTTTAGTACTTTACCTTGCCATTACGCCAAATAAGATTATTGACCGTATCGGTACAGTGATTACCCCTGTGTTGTTAGCTGCGCTGGCTATTTTGGGTGGGGCCGCATTTTTACAGCCGGCTGGCGCCGTTGGGCAAGCGTTGGGGCTGTATCAACAAGAAGCGTTTTTACAAGGCTTTTTGCAAGGGTATCTGACTATGGATGCTTTAGGTGCTTTGGCTTTTGGTGTGGTGATTGCCACAGCGCTGCGCAGTAAAGGTGTGCACGCCGCAGGCTCGATTACCCGTTATTCGATTTATGCCGGGCTGATCGCAGCAGTAGGATTGTCTGCGGTGTATTTATCATTGTTCTATTTGGGCGCGACCAGTCAAGGTATTGCCAGTGAGGCGCAAAATGGTGGGCAAGTGCTGGCATTGTATGTGCAGCATGTGTTTGGTCCTGTAGGCAATTTACTCTTGGCTTTGGTGATTGCGTTGGCCTGTTTAACCACTGCTGTGGGCTTACTGGTGGCCTGCGGGGAATTTTTTAGCCAGCGCCTGAATATTGCTTATAAATATGTCGTGCTATTTTTTGTCCTCTTTAGTTGGGGCGTTTCCAACCAAGGTTTAGAACAGTTAATTCAAGTGTCGATTCCGGTTTTAACTGGGCTTTACCCACTGGCCATTGTGCTCGTGGTTTTAAGTTTGTTGGACCGCTGCTGGCATTCCACTGCGCTGGTGTTTCGCGGCACCATGCTGGTGACTTTAGTGTTTGGTGTGGTCGATGGTTTGGCGGCAGCAGGGCTAGCGAGCTGGGTGCCGGAGTTGTTTCACCAATTGCCTTTAGCTCAACAGCAAATGGGTTGGTTGGTGCCGGCGATTGTGGTGATGTTGGGTTTGACTGTGGTTGACCGTTATTATGCGCGGGACGCACTGCCCCATTAGCCGTTAGTTACTCAACCACAGGGCTCAGATGCTGGCTTGCATTTGAACCCTGTGGTTGCGTAAGCGTCTTTATTCGGCGGCTAAACTCAGGTCTTTAAAAGCATTGATGGCCCGCACTCGACTGCTAGATAAATCAACAATGGGCTTGGGGTAATCTGCCGTGCCAAATAATCCTGTTAGGAGCTTGGGCTGATGAATTTCTTTAGCGTTGAGGTGTTTGAGTTCGGGCAACCAGTGCCGAATAAAGTCGCCATTGGGGTCAAAACGCTTGGACTGACTGACGGGATTGAAAATTCGAAAATAGGGCACTGAGTCAGTGCCTGTGGATGCGCTCCACTGCCAACCACCGTTGTTGGCCGCTAAGCTGCCATCGATTAAATGTCGCATAAAAAAGCGTTCACCTGCGCGCCAATCAATCAATAAGTTTTTAGTCAAAAACATTGCCACAATCATCCGTAGACGATTATGCATCCAACCGGTGGCTAGCAATTGGCGCATCGCCGCATCAATGATTGGAAAACCGGTGCGGCCTTGTTGCCATGCCAATAGATCTTTTTCTGAATTGCGCCAAGCCAGGGCTTCAGTTTCTGGTTTAAAAGCACGGTGGCGGGAGACGCGCGGATAACCAACTAGAATATGGGTATAAAACTCACGCCACAGCAACTCATTAATCCAAGTCACTACGCCTTGCTGGCCTGAAGCAAATTCGCCTTGATTCGCTGATAAAGCTGCATGCAAACACTGACGAATGGACAACACACCGGCAACGAGGTACGCCGAAAGCTGACTGGTGCCGGCTTGTGCTGGAAAGTCACGGCGCTCTAAATAACCGTGAATGGCTGCGTCAGTAAACGCCTTTAAGCGCTGTTGCGCCACTTGCTCACCGGCTGGCCAGAGGGTTTGACGTTCAGGCGCTATGGCATGGAAACCAGCAACACTACAGGGCACAGGGTCGCTGGTAATGGCTAAGGGGGCTTGTGCCTGCGGTGTGCGAATGATTGCTGGCACTGCATCGTAGAGACTTTTATAGCACGCCTTTTTAAATTGGCTAAACACCTTAAAGTAGGTGCCGCTTTGCGTCAGGATACTGCCAGGCTTAAATAACAATTGATCTAGATGGCTATGAAATAAGACACCTTGATCAACTAAGTGAGCACCCACCGCAGCATCGCGCTGGCTTTCATGAATACCGTATTCAGTATTGACATGCACGGCGTCAATTTTAAACGCATGGCACAGCTGGGCGATGACCTCAGGGGCCTCTTGCCAGCTCTCAGTCGGGCGAATTAACAGTGGCACATTAAGCCCAGCTAGACTTTTTTGCAGTTCGGCTAGGTTGCGCAATAAAAAATCAATTTTACTCGGCGCATCATTATGCAGCAGCCATTGTTGTGGGCTGGGGGTAAATACAGCAATACTTGGGCCGGCTTGTAAGGCCGCATGTAAAGCAGTGTTGTCATGGATACGCAGATCGTTTCGAAACCAGATCAGCTGTGGCATGCAAGTACCCTTAATGGCTTTGTAGAAGTTGCAGTTCGAGTAACTGGTGATAAGCCTGCAGTGGCTCTATAGAGCAGGTCAGTTGTGCCAACTCAAGCAGTTCAGTTTGATGGATTTTGACCGCTTGCCCCGACAATAATACTGGGCAATGGATATTGCTTAAGGAGCTGCGCAGTTGCTCTAAATTTAAGCGCTGGCTGCTATGCAGCAGCAGTGCGCGAGGCCGCAGACGATTGACCGCTAAGCTGAGATCAGCAGTGGGAATGGGCCACTCCAGAACCCGTACAGGGCATTCAGAATAACTGATCAGCCAAGCACAGAGCCATAAATGTGGTTGCATCGTTTGCTCAGCTAGGCTGCTAACTAACAGTGGTGCACTGCTGTGTAAAGTGTTGTTGTGCGCAATACGGCTGGCCAGTTGGGTGCGGAGCCAAGTCATAAAAAATACTTGCTCAACCCGCGCACCATCGGTTAGCGTCCAGTACTCTTGCAACCTGTTTAGCACCGGCTGGAACAGATGCTGGCATAAGGTCTCAGGAGGGTATAAAGCCATGGCTTGCTTGAAGGCTGTATCAAGTTTCTGTTCGGCCAGTTGCTCGATCCAAGTTAGCCATTGTTCTTGTTGTGCACGCCAAGGCGAGTCCTCAATATTGTGTATGTCCGCTGCATCTTCCAGCAAGCGTTTAACTTGGCTCACCGCCACGCCACGTTCGAGCCAGCTTAGCACTTGACGAATTTGCGCAATGTGCTCAGGGGTGTACAAACGGTGGCCTTTAGCGCTGCGCTGCGGCTGAATTAAACCATAACGTCGCTCCCAGGCGCGCAAGGTCACTGGATTGATACCAGTTTGCCGTGCAACTTCTCGAATGGGGAAGAGTTCTGCTGTTGCTACAGTTGGTGAAATTGAAGTATTCATAAGGCGTTGCGCAGGCTGAGATTTTCTGGATGTGGTTGCAGGTAGACTTGCTCGGCAATATAGCGGTCTGGATGGCGCTTGAAATGGTGTTTAATCAGGGTCAGGGGCACCACTAAAGGCACAATACCAGTGCGGTACTGGCTGATGAGTTCTTGCAGTTCGCGTTTTTCATCGGCAGTGAGTGAGCGCTTAATATAACCACTGATATGTTGTAAAACATTGGTGTGTGAGCCGCGATTGGCGATCTTTTTTAAGGCTGCCATAAAAAGGCTGAAGTATTGGTTGGCTAAAATACCTAAGCGCACTTGGTGATTGCTAGCCAGTAAGCGCCCCAAGGCAGCGCAGTCTGCTGGACTATTGGCCATCAGTTGATACTTATAGCGAGCATGAAAATCATAGAGCTTTTTCCGAGATAAGCCACTGGCTAAGAGTTGCTGCCATTCGGCGTAAGCAAACACGCGGGTAATAAAGTTCTCGCGCAATACTGGGTCATTGAGACGGCCATCTTCTTCTACGGGAAGATTAGGCTGCGCCCGCATAAAAGCAGCGGTAAATAAACCGCGGCCGCCACGCTCTGTGGTGTGGCCATTATCTTGATAGACCTTGACCCGTTCCATACCGCAGGATGGTGAGTTTTGCATGAGGATATAGCCGCACAGGTCAGTGAGCTCTGCGGCGGTGCGTTGCCCATAGGCGGTCAGTGCTGCGGTTACGTCCAGGCTTGAATCAACAGTGCCAATGGCCCGAGGGTTGTGGGTGTCACCCACTAAACGAATGGGTTCCCGTGGAGTGCCTAAGCCAATGGCTTGTTCTGGGCAAACTGAGACATATTGAAAATACTGGCTCAGAACATCTTTACACAGGTGTGATTGTTTGTGTCCACCATTGAAGCGCACCGGTGCGCCCAGCAAACATGCGCTGATGCCGACTTTGATTAAGTTATTTGTAGTGTTCATAGGGAATTTTATAGGCAGTGAATTATGCCCATAAGAATATAGCTGTGGTTATACAAGTCAATTCTTTTGTATAGGTTTTGCTGACTGAGGTTTAGCAGTGCTGGTGATTTGTGTTCAATTACAAATTGTTGGGGGCTGTTTGGCTGTGCCCGCAATTAAAAAAGCCCACACAGGCGTTTAATAACCAATGTGGGCTTGTGTTCAGGCAACAGCGCAGGGTCTGCTGTTAGCTGGTTTATAGCTTGGCTTTAGCTGCATCAATCGCATCTTTGCCATCTTGCTTAATTTCTTCTGCTTTTTCTTTGGCGCTATCTTTTACGTCGGTGATATCTGCTTTAGTATCTTGCTTGGCTTTCTCTAGGTCAGCCTTCGCTTTGTCAGCCGCTTCTTTGCTGGCTTCAACAGCGCTATCGATCTCTGCTTTCGCTTTTTCTTTAGCGTCTTTGCTGTCAGCCGCTAGCTCTTCAGCTTTGGCTTCAGTGTCAGCTTTGGCATCTTTGGCAGCGTCTTCGCTATCTTCTACCATTTCGTCCAGCTTTTGCTTAGCTTGTTCAGCTTTTTCTTTGGTTGCGTCAACCGCATCGTCCAATTTTTCTTTAACATCTTCTGTCGCGTCTTTGCTTGCTTCAGCCAGTTGCTCAGACTTTTGCTCAATGGCATCTTTAGTGTCTTTAGCGGCGTCTTTTACCGAGTCAACTGCGTCAGACATTGCTCCCTTGGCAGAATCTAACTTGTCCTGTGGCTCGCTATCACAAGCAGCTAAACCAAGTGTGGCTGCAAGCAGAAGGGCAGTAACGAAAGGCTTTTGCATAATCCAACTCCATTATTTTTAGTACAGTTGTATTTGAAAATAAATACCTATGTATTATTACACATCATAAGCTAAATCGCTCTAACGATTGGAACTGGGTCATGTTTTTAAACAGTAAAAATCAGCTTCTTAATGTCAGCGATTAATTGCAGGTATGATGCTGTAGGCGCGCTTTAAGTTTTTGCTGAGTAAGACTTCTAGCAGCGCCGAGTAGAATTTTATTCTAGCTGAGTGTGCCTGAGGGTATTTGAGCACAGTTCTAGCTTTATCTTTATTAGGAATAGTTAGCATGTCAGCCTTGTTAATTTTAGGTGGTTTTTTATTGATTGTGCTGGGCTTGCTTTGGTTGCTAGTGCTGGCATTCCAAACCAGCTTGCTGTGGGGCGTGGGCAGTTTATTGCCGCCGATTATGTTGTTGTTTATTTTGCGTTGTTGGAAAGTAGCGCGCAAAGCTGTGGTGTTTATAGCCTTAGGGTTTATTCCTTTAATTGTCGGTATTACTCAGTTGGCCAGCGTTGACTCTAACCGTGTGGAAGCACTACTGAACTTGAGTTGGTTGCAAGGCGTAGAAGAGGTGCAAACTAAAGTCGATATAAACCTGAGTGGAGAATTATCTGGGCAGCCGTTTAAGCCGCATTATGGCGAGTTGATTGATGGTGTTTTAGTCCTGCGTGAAGGCAATGATTTTTTTGCGCAGCGTGAATTGCGCATTGCCTTACCCGCCAGCATGGTGGCTGCAGAGTTGCAAGCATTACGTTTGGATGTGTTGCCGCAAGATGTTGGTAGCCTGCCGGATATTGAAATTATGTGGATGCTGCCTAAGCAGGGGTTGCCCGAGGCGCGGCGTATTGGTCGTGGTTACACCTTGCATCTGGATTTACAAAGACAGCCACCCAACTTATTAGTCGGTGATTTTCATTTGGTATTGCCGCCGCACTTTAAGACCTCCATGAGTGGCGAGGTGCAATTGCTGACAGATCGCCTGCACTATATAGCCGGTGAAGTTGACCGCAATCATGATGCAGTCAGCACCCTAGAATATGTGCTGGAAGATTACTTACAACGCCGCTTTGCTACGCCAACAGTATTGCTTGAACCCTTTGAAACACCCATGCAGTTTACTGCTCCTTTAGATATAACTGTTACCGCGCATATTTTAGGGCAGCAGCGTAGTCTGCCAGTGCGGCTGTTAAAAAACGCGCAAAAAGGCTGGTATGTGGAAGGCGATCAATACCCAGAGTATGTTGCGCAAGCTGCAGAGGTAACAGGAGTTGCTGAAGAGCCTCTTGATGCGCAGAAAACCCCGCGTCCGCTTGATCGGCGGACACGTTTTTCCTTGCAGAGGCTTTTGGTTAATCCTGCTCAGTACGAAAACCTGCAAGTGCATGTACAAACCACCCGAGGCAATCAAGTGACAGGCCGTTTTGTGGGCTTAGATACAGAGGGTGCATTGGTTATTCATCGCCAAATAAAGGCCCCAGGTACTGTTAGCTTCAGCTTGCTACCCAGTGAAATCAGCGACATCAACTTGCTTGAGCCATAACGTTCGAAGACTTAAATAGCTAAAGGGACAACACAAAGCAGTTGATTTTTTTGCACTGAGCCCCATATCTAATGCAACGCCAGCACTGCGTGGCATGTTTAGTGGATATGGAGTTAATACCGATGGCTGTTGAAGCACAAAAAGAAACATTAGGTTTTCAGACAGAAGTCAAACAACTGCTGCATTTAATGATTCACTCGTTGTACTCGAATAAAGAGATTTTTTTACGCGAGTTAATTTCTAACGCCTCTGATGCGGCAGACAAACTGCGTTTTGAAGCGTTGTCTGCGCCTGAGTTGCTGGAAGGCGATCCTGAGTTAAAAATTCGTATCAGTTTTGATAAAGATGCCAACACCCTAACCATTGAAGACAATGCGATTGGTATGAGCCGTGACGAGGTGGTCAATCATCTCGGGACCATTGCTAAATCAGGTACCGCCGAGTTTTTCAAAAACCTATCCGGTGATGCGAAAAAAGACTCCCAGCTGATTGGTCAGTTTGGTGTGGGCTTTTACTCAGCCTTTATTGTGGCTGATAAAGTCGAAGTCTTTACCCGTCGGGCTGGCGCACCTGCCGCAGAGGGCGTGCTTTGGAGTTCGGCAGGCGAGGGCGAGTTTGAAATCTCGACTATTGAAAAGGCTGAGCGTGGTAGCCGTATTGTTTTACACCTAAAGAAAGACGACAGCGAGTTTGCTGATGGCTTTCGTTTACGCAATATCATTACCAAGTACTCAGACCATGTGGCCCTGCCCATTGAGCTGCCTAAAGAAGCCACGGGTGAAGACGCTGATGGCGCAGCAGAAGTGGAGTGGGAAGTGGTTAACCGGGCCAGCGCCCTATGGACTCGTCCGCGCACTGAAGTCAAAGACGAAGAGTATCAAGAGTTTTATAAGCATGTGGCCCATGACTTTGAGGACCCGCTGGCTTGGAGTCATAACAAGGTTGAAGGCCGCTTAGAGTACACTTCACTGCTGTATGTGCCGACCCGTGCGCCGTTTGATTTGTATCAGCGTGAAGCACCGCGCGGCCTAAAGCTTTACGTACAACGTGTATTTATTATGGATCAGGCGGATGAGTTCCTGCCGCTGTACCTGCGCTTTATTAAGGGTGTGGTCGACTCCAACGACTTATCACTGAACGTCTCACGGGAAATTTTACAGAAAGATCCAGTGATCGACAGCATGAAGTCGGCACTGACTAAACGCGTGCTGGATATGCTGGAGAAAATGGCGAAAAATAGCCCCGAGGATTACCAGAAGTTCTGGGATGCCTTTGGTCAAGTGCTTAAGGAGGGTCCAGCTGAAGATTTCTCCAATAAAGAAAAAGTTGCTGGCCTGTTGCGCTTTGCTTCAACCCAGAGCGGGAATGATGAGCAAACTGTGGGGCTTAGCCAGTATATTGAGCGTATGCAGGATGGGCAGGACAAGATTTACTTCTTAACCGGCGAGA
>JAAYTE010000266.1 GCA_012518175.1 Gammaproteobacteria bacterium
GATGAGCAAGAACGCATGAATAAATCCTTGACGGATATTCAGGGCGGCTTGTTATTGGTGTCACAATTTACTTTGGCTGCTGATACGCGCAGCGGTTTGCGTCCAGGATTTTCAACCGCAGCAGCTCCCGCGCAAGCAGAAGCATTATTTGCGCAACTGGTACAAATGGCTCAAGCGCGTTATGCCAAGGTGCAGACCGGTCAGTTTGGTGCGGATATGCAGGTGCAGTTGGTCAATGATGGGCCGGTGACTTTTATGCTAGAGGTCTAGTGCGCTGCTTTTAGCGCGCTTAATAAAACCCGCGCACGGCTTGTACGCGGCTTTCAGGGTTAAATAAATAACGCCTTTATCCGGAGTGCCAGAGTGCGTAGACAACCACTGCGCACTCTGGGGGCTGTTCAAACGCGGTGCTTTAATAAGCGCAAGCTATTGAGAATCACCAATAAGCTGGCGCCAAGGTCAGCAAAGACAGCCATCCACATCGTTGCTTGGCCGCTAATGGCTAAGACTAAAAACACCACTTTAATGGCAATAGCAAAGCTGATGTTTTGCTTAAGAATCGTGGCTGTGCGTTGCGATAAACGGATAAATTGCGGGATCTTGCGTAAATCAGCATCCATTAAGGCGATATTGGCCGCTTCCACTGCGGTGTCTGAACCCGCTGCGGCCATGGCAAAGCTGATATTGGCTTGTGCCAGTGCTGGCGCATCATTGATCCCATCTCCTACCATGCCGACCACTTGCTGCGCATCGCTTTGCAGGTGTTGCAGGTGCTGGAGTTTGTCTTCCGGCAGCATCTCACCGCTAGCGTGCTCAATCCCCACTTGTGCGGCAATGGCGCTGGCGGTGTGCTGATTATCGCCACTGAGCATCAGCGTATGGATGCCTAAGGCGTGCAGTTGCGCAATGGCTTCAGCGGCTTGTTCGCGCAGCGTATCGGCCACGGCAAAACAGGCCAGTACTCGCTCTTCGCTGGCTAGCATGACGACGCTTTGGCCTTGTAGCTCCAGCGCGTTGAGTTGTGTTTGCAGTGCTGATGTACTCAGTTTGAGCTCTTGTATCAAGCGGTGATTGCCTAAGTAATAGCGCACACCGTTAATACGGCCACTGCTGCCGCGGCCGAGCAGCGCCTCGAAGTCACTGACCTCATACCAGTGTTCTTGCTGAGCAAGAAAAGCCTTGTGAATGGCTAACGACACCGGATGATCAGAGCGCGCAGCAAGGCTAGCTGCCAGATGTTGAGCGTTATGCTCTGGGTCATTGAGTAGCAGTGTTTGCGTTAAGACCGGTGTGCCATGGGTGAGGGTGCCGGTTTTATCAAAGGCTAAAGTCGTCAGCTCTTTACCTTGCTCTAAAAATACGCCGCCTTTAATCAAAATACCTTGGCGCGCGGCTTGTGTCAGGGCGCTGACCACGGCCACGGGCGTGGAAATCACTAGCGCACAAGGGCAGGCAATCACTAGTAAAACTAGAGCTTTATACAGCCAGTCGCTCCACAAACCGCCAAATAATAACGGCGGCACGATGGCCACTAAGCAGGCGATGGCCACGACAATCGGCGTATAAATTTTGGCAAAACGATCAATAAAACGCTGGGTGGGCGCACGGCTGGCTTGCGCTTCTTCGACCGCATGAATAATGCGCGCCAGTGTTGAGTTGTCGCGGGTGGCACTGGTGACGTACTCCAGCGCGCCCTGCATATTGATGCTGCCAGCAAATAAAGGGCTGTCGACGCTCTTTTCCACTGGCAAGCTTTCGCCAGTAATCGGCGCTTGGTTTACTGTTGAGTTGCCGCTGACGACGATGCCATCAAGTGGTACGCGCTCGCCGGGTTGTAGACGCACACGGGTGCCGATCGCCACTGTTTCAGCTTGGCTGGTCTGCCACTGCCCATTGATTAATGTCAGTGCTGTTTCCGGAGCCAGCTCTAAAACACTATGAATGGCATAGCGGGCGCGATCGAGCGACTTGGATTCAATCCACTCCGCCAAAGCAAAGAGAAAAGTCACCATCGCAGCTTCCGGCCAGTGGCCAATAAACAGCGCGCCGGTTACGGCAATGGTCATTAAGGCGTTGATATTGAGATTGCCGTTACGAATGGCCACCCAGCCTTTTTTCAGCACTGGTAAAC
>JAAYTE010000267.1 GCA_012518175.1 Gammaproteobacteria bacterium
GCTGCACCGTCACCCTGCTCAGGTGGTGAAGTCATATGATAAGCATCAGAGCCCATGCCAAAACCAGCAATTTCAGCATAGATGGTCGCCCCGCGGGCTTTTGCATGTTCGAGCTCTTCTAGAATCAGAGCACCAGCACCGTCGGATAAAACGAAACCATCACGGTCAGCATCCCAAGGCCGGCTGGCACCTTGCGGATCATCATTGCGCGTTGATAATGCCCGTGACGCAGCAAAACCACCGAGACCTAAGCCGCAAGCCGCCATTTCAGCGCCACCAGCCAGCATCACATCAGCTTCGCCATAGACAATATTGCGCGCCGCCATACCAATGCTATGCGTACCCGTGGTGCAGGCGGTCGCAATCGCGTAGTTCGGACCTTGCAAACCCAACTGAATCGATAAAATACCGGAAATCATATTAATGATTGAGCCCGGCACAAAAAATGGTGAAATGCGGCGTGGCCCCTGCTCAATAAGGGTTTTGCTGGTGCTTTCAATATTGGTTAAACCACCAATGCCTGAGCCCATGACCACACCAATACGCTCACGGTTGGCATCAGTCACTTCAAGCCCAGAGTCTTGAATAGCCTGTAAGCCAGCCGCTAAACCATACTGAATAAATAAGTCCAAACGTCGTGCATCTTTGGCAGGCATGTATTGCTCAATATCAAAGCCTTTCACAGACCCACCAAAACGCGTAGCAAAAGCTTCGACATCAAAGTGCTCAATTGAGCTAATACCGCTTTTACCAGCTAGGATGCCTGACCAGCTTTGTGCGACATCAATACCGAGCGGGGACAGCATGCCTATCCCGGTAACTACGACACGTCTACGCGACATGGCGACAACCTCTTGTTAGTGCAAAATATGCGATACAAAAAAAAGCCGCACACTCGTAACAAGTCGCGCGGCTTTCACTGTTGCAAAGAAACCGTTTACATTACTGCGCGTGGGCGTTGATGTAATCGATAGCTTCTTGAACTGTGGTGATTTTCTCAGCTTTTTCATCTGGAATTTCAGTTTCGAACTCTTCTTCAAGAGCCATTACCAACTCAACTGTATCCAATGAATCCGCGCCTAAATCATCAACAAAAGATGCGCTGTTAGTCACGTCTTCTGCTTTGGCACCTAATTGCTCAATAACGATTTTTTTAACGCGTTCTTCAATAGTGCTCATACCGTGTATCACTCCTAAATGGAAATCTGGGCAACCCGGGCTGCCGCTTTATATAAAAGGGTTTGCGCATTTTAAGCAAACTGCTTGCCCTTTGCGAACCACTTATTTGATCTGTTTGTGCTTTGTTCTAGACGCTACACAAGCAGTTCCAATCCTACAAACTGTAATTATGACTCAAAACACTGCGCTTCGGTCACATTAACAGTCATTTTAACTCATATACATGCCGCCGTTCACTGGAATCGTCGTTCCGGTGACGTAAGACGCTTGCTCTGAGGCAAGAAAAGTCACTACGTTAGCGATTTCCTCTGCCTGACCTAAGCGCCCTAGGGGTATCTGGGTTAGTAATGCTTCGCGCTGCGCTTCAGGCAGTTCACGGGTCATATCTGTATCAATAAAGCCCGGAGCGACTGCGTTAACAGTAATTGAACGCGAGCCCACTTCACGGGCTAAAGCACGACCAAAGCCTTCCAACCCAGCTTTCGCTGCAGCATAGTTTACTTGACCTGCATTACCCATTGCACCCACTACAGAGCCGATACTAATGATACGACCCCAGCGTGCTTTAGTCATGCCGCGTAAAACTGCTTTCGACATGCGGTACAGGCTGTTCAAGTTGGTATCAATCACATCGAACCATTCGTCGTCTTTCATCCGCAGCATCAGGTTATCACGGGTGATCCCAGCGTTATTGACTAGAATCAGTGGCGCGCCAAACTCACTCTGGATGCGCTCAAGCGTCGCAGTCACCGACTCTGCATCACAGACGTTAAGTAACATGCCGGTGCCTTGAATGCCTTTTTCTTGCAGTGTTTGGCTGATCCTTTGCGCGCCTTGTTCTGAGGTGGCAGTACCAATCACAACGGCACCTTGGGCACCTAACTGCAGGGCAATAGCTTGACCAATACCACGACTGGCACCAGTCACCAAGGCCACTTTTCCTTCTAAACTCATCTTAATCTCCATCTCAGAGCTGCGCAGCTACAGCTGCTGCAAACGCGTCTGGACTATCCAAGTTGTAGGTATTAACACCTTTAATGCAACGCTTGTTTAGGCCAGATAAAACCTTACCTGGGCCACACTCGACTACATCAGTGACACCCTGCGCCGCCAAGCACACCATAGATTCAACCCAGCGTACTGGACTATAGAGCTGCGCTAAGAGGTTTTGTTCTAAAATAGCTAAATCTGTGACCACTTCAGCGCTAACGTTTTGCACTAAAGCAATTTTGGGTTGCTGCCACTTAATTGCCGCTAACGATTGCGCAAATTGCTCAGCAGCAGGCTGCATCAAAGCACAGTGGGACGGCACACTTACGGGTAACGGCATAGCTCGTCTGGCTCCGCGCTCTTTACACGCAGCAATAGCTCGCTCAACTGCGCCAGCAGCACCGGCAATAACCACTTGGCCGGGTGCGTTAAAGTTAACAGCACTGACCACCTCACCCTCAGCAGCTTGCGCGCAGGCTGCCTGCACATCTGCGTCATCTAAACCAAGGATAGCGGCCATGCCACCCGTACCCGCAGGCACTGCCTCTTGCATTAATTGACCACGTCGCTCAACCAATTGCACGGCATCTGCCAGCGATAAGCTTTCAGCAGCTACTAATGCAGAGTACTCACCTAAACTATGGCCAGCAACATAGGCAGGCTTTGCTGCAGATTTTGCTAACCACAAACGCCACAACGCAATAGAGGCGGTTAAAATAGCCGGCTGGGTTTTATCGGTCTGATTTAATACTTCAGCTGGGCCTTGCTGACTTAATGCCCAGAGGTCATAACCTAAAGCAGCAGATGCTTCAGCAAAGGTATCAAGCACGATGGACTCTGTAGCGCCGATATCGGCCAACATGCCAACAGCCTGAGAACCTTGTCCGGGGAATACAAACGCAAGTGAAGCCTTCATAAAATATTTACCTGTCATTCAACAAAGGAAGTTTGCCACGCCTAGGGCGCTAATAACAAACCGACCATTGGATGATAAGCCTTATCCATCCGTCACACTTTAAGCTGTACTTACAGCTCTGAACTGCTACTAAGCGCTTGTAAATTGGCTTGCAAACGCTGGGTTAGCTTTTCTTCGATGGCTACGCAAGCAACACTGATTGCTGCTTGAAAGGCTGCCTCTGAGGCATTGCCATGACTTTTCACCACCACACCATCCACCCCCAACAGACACGCACCATTGTAGCGCTCTGGAGCCAGCTCTGAGCGCAGCACTTTCAACAACGGCCGCGCCAACCAAGCCAGCATCCAAGCACGCAAACCTCGCCCGAGACGTTGTTTGACTCGCGCGGTAATCATTTGCGCTAAGCCCTCACTGGATTTCAGCAGCACGTTACCCACAAAGCCATCACACACCACCACATCAGCGTCACCGCGAAACACGCCATCACCTTCAATATAACCGGTGTAATTTATCTGCGGCAGCGCCTGCAACTCTGCAGCGGCTAATTTAACTTGCTGACTGCCTTTCGTCGCCTCACTGCCCACATTGAGCAATGCCACACGTGGACGCGTGATCCCTTGCGCTTGCACCGCTGCCGAGCCCATAAATGCAAACTGCACCAACTGTTGCGCATTCACATCGACGTTCGCACCCAGATCAAGCAAGTGCGTTTCACCATTTAAAGCAGGCAGAGCAGTCATGATTGCTGGCCGCTCAATGCCTGGTAGCAGCTTTAAAACATGTTTTGCTAGTGCCATTAAAGCACCGGTATTACCAGCGCTGACGCACGCTTGCACCTGCTGATCACGCAGCAACTGCAAAGCAATACGCATCGAGGAGTCGGGTTTGTGACGCAAGGCATGGGCTGGTAAATCAGCCATAGAAACGCTTTCGCTGGCATGCTGAATAGTCAGCCGCGTACGATCCACTTGGGGATATTGAGACAGAACAGTCTCAATACTTGCAGTATCACCCACCAATACTAAATGCAGCTGAGGGTGCTCTGCTAAACTTTTCACACAGGCAGAAACAACAAGACGGGGACCAAAGTCCCCGCCCATTGCATCAACTGCTATCGCTGAACCTGTCAAGATTTACTCAGCAGAATCCTTCGCAATCACTTGACGTCCACGGTACATACCGTCTGCAGATACGTGGTGGCGTAAACGTACATCACCGGTGCTCTGCTCTACGGTTAACGCGCTTGCGGTAAGTGCGTCGTGCGAACGGCGCATACCACGCGCTGATCGGGATTTTTTGCTCTTCTGAACAGCCATAATTATTAACTCCTAATCGTTTGGGTCACGCTTTAACTGCGCCAATACACTGAATGGGTTGGACCTTTTAACCGCATTCTTGCTCGTCTCGGACTCTAGGAGTCCAGCCGGTTGCTGGCATTCTTCAGGTGGGTGCATGGGGACAATGGGTAGAGCGAGCAATAACTCATCTTCAACCAGTGCCAATAAATCTAAAGGCTCATCACCTACTTCAAGCACGTCATACCCTTTCGGTAAGTGTAACGCATCTGTACCCGGTTGCACGATGGCATATAGGTACTCACCACTTATAGGTATCACTGCCTCATCCAAGCAACGCTGGCAGATCATCCTAACCTCCGACTCAAGCTTGAGCTGCATTACTGCTACTCTCTGCTCATCGCGGCTAAACTCAAACTCAACCTGAACAGTTCCGGCAGTGTTTGTCAGCAAATCGCAGACCCTAGAAAAATCGCACAGCGGTAGCTCACCAGCTAAGGAGATACTACGATCTGCAAGTTTTCGCGGATCAACGTGAGGAGGAATCGGTCCATATATCATAGGCGCGGTATTCTATGGATAGACTGAGCATCTGTCAAAGGATATCGCTTTTTGGATACGGTAATGCTTGTCTAGCCTAAGAAAAGCAGCGAACATTGCCCCACACAATCCAGCAAAACAAATATTGTTTCTACGCTGGGCTATTATATGCCAAACTCAATCTATAGAAATTATTATATTAGGTCCTATGTCCACTCTGTTTTTTAGTCTTTTTGCGGCAATTTTTTACGGCGCCACTTCTGTCTATATGCTGAGCTGTCTCTGGCGACGGGCACCCATTAACAAAGCACTGGTGACTGGCCTCACTATCTTAGGGTTTAGCGCACACGGTATGAGCTTATACAGCCTGCTTCTATATGAGCACGGTTTACTGCTCAGCTTCTTTAATGCCGCCAGCCTAATTGCCTTTTCAGTTATTGGTTTAGTGCTGCTGTGTCTCACTCGCATGTCAGTGCACATACTGTTGCTACCCTTGCTAATCCTTGGTGCTGCCTCGGTGCTCTGCGCGCAGTTTTTACCGCAAGGTAACCCACAGGCGATTAACGAAGCACCAGGTATTCTGGCTCATATTTTATTTTCTATTTTAGCCTACGGCATGATCACCATTGCAGTAGTGCAGTCTGTCATTTTATTAGTGCAAGATCAGCAGTTACGCAAGCGCCCAGTATCCACTTTGATCAAGCATTTCCCGCCGTTACAAACCATGGAAAGTTTATTATTTGGTTTTTTATGGGCAGGCTGGCTACTGCTGTCACTCTCACTGATAACCGGCTGGCTATTTCTTGACAATTTATTTGCTCAACACTTAGTCCACAAAACTTTATTGTCCTGCATCGCCTGGTCAGTCTTTGCTGTCCTTTTATGGGGTCGTCATCAGCTTGGCTGGCGTGGCCACAAAGCTATTCGCTGGACCATCGCCGGATTCTTTTTATTAATGCTGGCCTACTTCGGCAGCAAACTAGTCCGTGAATTTATCTTAGTTATTTGAGGCTCCTTGCTTGTGGACGATATGCACCTGAGCTACTTACTTGGCTTGCTGGTTTTTTTAATTATTTGTTCTGCATTTTTCTCTAGCGCAGAAACCGGGTTACTCAGCTTAAACCGCTACAGGCTACGCCACCTCAGTCGCGAAGGTAACCGCAGCGCACAACGTGCTCAGCGCCTGTTAAACACCCCAGATCGCCTGCTAGGCACCATTTTGGTGGGCAACAACGTGGTGAATATTCTCGCCGCTTCGATTGCCACAGTGATTGCCGTTGATCTCTGGGGCGATGCCGGCGTGGTTATTGCCACCACAGCATTGACTATCGTCATTCTTATTTTTGGTGAAATCACCCCAAAAACTCTAGCGGCACTACGCCCAGAGCTGATTGCCTTCCCTGCCAGCCGGGTCATTTTATTATTAATGGCAGCTTTGCGCCCGGTAGTCTGGCTCACAGGCACCATCAGTAACGGCTTGCTGCGCTTGTTTGGCGTGGATACCCGTCACCACTCCTCCGATAGCCTCTCCACCGAGGAACTGCGCAGCGTTGTGCGTGAAGCAGGTCAAGAACTACCGGGCAATCGTCAAGATATGCTGCTCGGCATTCTTGACTTAGAAAACGTCACTGTTAACGACATTATGATCCCGCGCAATGAAGTCTTTGGTATCGACCTCAATAGCAACCTAGATCAAATCATTTGGCAATTGCGCACCACTACACACACTCGCTTGCCGCTGTACCGTGAAAATATCAACCAAATCATGGGGGTTATTCATATGCGCCAAATTGCGCGCTTACTGACCCTAAACAAACTCACCCATGATGACTTGCAAGAAGCCTGCAGCGATCCCTATTTCGTCCCAGAAAGCACACCGCTCTCCACCCAGCTGCTCAACTTTCAAAAGCACAAACGGCGCATTGGCATTGTGGTCGATGAGTACGGCGATGTTGAAGGCATTGTTACCCTAGAGGATATCCTGGAAGAGATTGTTGGCGAATTCAGCGACCATGATCGCCGCGCCACCCCAGAAATACGCCAGCTCAATGACGGCAGCTACACCATTGACGGCGCAGCTTATATCCGTGACATCAATAAAGCTTTGGAGTGGGAGCTACCGAGCGATGGCCCGAAAACTCTAAACGGTTTAATTACCGAAATTCTAGAGTTTATTCCTGAGGGCGGAGTATGCATTCAAGTTGGTCCGTATTATTTAGAGACGCTTGAAATCAAAGATAACCGCATCAGTCGCGCGCGCCTATGGGCTGGCGACTGAGCTGGTTAATTGCTCCGGTTGTGCGCTTTACAGCTCAACACGAATTTTACTAATCACTTGCAGCGCTTTCACTCGCGCTTCTTCTATGCTGGCAGCTTGTGCCAACGCCACGCCCATGCGGCGTTCACCGTCAACTGCCGGCTTACCAAATAAGCGCAGCGCGGTATCAGGTTCTTGCAGCGCTTGCTCAAGCCCAGCAAAGGCTGTTTGCGTCGAGCGCCCCTGCACCAACAACACCGCTGACGCAGTTGCGCCCAGCTGCTTAATGGCTGGAATAGGTAAACCTAAAATTGCCCGCGCATGTAAAGCAAACTCTGATAAGTCTTGCGACATTAAAGTTACCAATCCAGTGTCATGGGGACGCGGGGACACCTCACTAAACCAAACTTGATCACCTTTTACGAACAGCTCAACGCCAAACACTCCGCGACCACCTAGCGCGTCGGTTACTCGCTGTGCAACGCGCTGCGCCGCAGCTAAGGCGGTTGGTGTCATTGCTTGCGGCTGCCATGATTCAACATAGTCACCGGCTTCCTGCAGATGACCAATCGGCTCACAAAAGCTCGTACCGTTATTGTGGCGTACAGTCAGCAAGGTAATTTCGTAGTCAAAATCAATAAAGCCTTCCACGATCACCCGCCCAGCACCTGTACGCCCGCCTTCCTGAGCAGTTTGCCAAGCGCTACTGAGATCTGCCTCACTGCGCAATACGCTCTGCCCCTTGCCTGATGAACTCATCAAGGGCTTGACTACGCAGGGATAGCCCACCTGCTCAACACCAGCGCAATACTCAGCATAGTCATCGGCAAAACAGTAAGGCGAAGTGGGCAACTCAAGCTCTTCAGCAGCCAAACGGCGAATACCCTCACGATCCATCGTCAACTGCGTGGCCCGCGCGGTTGGAATAACGGTAAAACCTTCAGCCTCTAGAGCAACTAGGGTCGCCGTGGCAATGGCCTCAATCTCAGGAACAATATAATGCGGCTGTTCCTGCTCAATCACCGCACGCAAAGCAGCATCATCGAGCATATTAATGACATGACTGCGATGAGCAACCTGCATAGCCGGCGCATTGGCATAACGGTCCACGGCGATCACTTCAACACCGAAACGCTGCAGCTCAAGGGCAACCTCTTTACCCAGCTCACCTGCGCCACACAGCAAAACGCGTACCGCACTCGTTGACAAAGGTGTTCCTATACGGGGCATTGCATATCCTCACTCATTAACTCAGCAAACCTTGCTGCCGGGCACGCTGCGCGACTTGCTCAAGCACTTCGCGCCGCTGTTGATTATCCATGGTACCCCAACGGCTGATTTCATCACCGCTGCGCTGGCAGCCCATACAAATATCGTTAATATCCAGCGCACAGACACTGATGCACGGTGACTTAATTGGTTTTTCGCGGGGTTTAGGGGGTGTCGTCATTGTCTTCCTGCAAGTGTTCGGCATAACGTTGGGCATTATGCACATAATGGGCGGCACTGGCTTCCAGCATGGTTTTCTGCTGCTCTGTCAGCTGACGAATAACCTTACCGGGCGAGCCGACCACCAAGCTGCCATCGGGAATCTCTTTGCCTTCGGCGATGAGCGTATTGGCGCCAATAATACAATGCTTGCCAATTTTAGCGCCGTTAAGAATCACCGCGCCAATGCCAATTAAACTGTAATCGCCCACAGTGCAACCGTGTAGCATGGCGTTATGCCCTACAGTGACGCCTTGACCTAAAGTCAGCGGCCAGCCCATATCAGTATGCATAACGGTGCCATCTTGCACGTTACTGTTTTCACCAATATGGATCAGTTCATTATCACCACGCAGCACAGCGCTAAACCAAATATTAGCACCGGCATCCAAGCGCACTTTACCAATCACCGCAGCAGTGGGCGCAACCCAGCTGTCTGGATGAGCAGCAACTCGACTATCAGCTAAACGGTATTTCATGTGTATTTCCTTTTTATGATTATTATTTAAAGTTCTCTTTTGCTGAGCTGTGGTGGCTCAGTCAGAATAATCTTGGTGTCATAAAGCAGATTAATCAGCTCCACCACCATCACCGCCGTGAGGCCCCAAATCTTATAGCCAGCAAAATGATAACTGGGCACATACCAGGTACGCCCCAAGTAATCGATGCGATGCGTGGATTGTCGAGGGTCTTCAGCAAAGAACTCCAAGGGCACTGAAAAGATTGATTCAATCTCGCCAGCATTGGCTTGATACTCAACTGCGTGCGGAACAAAGCCCACATAAGGGGTTACTTTAACTCCGTGACGGGAAACCAACTCACTTAAAGGCCCTACCACTTCCACCAAACCCGGCTCAAGGCCTACCTCCTCGTGGGTTTCGCGCAAGGCAGTACGAATCAAGTCGCAATCTTCCGGATCACGGCGCCCGCCGGGAAAAGCCACTTCACCACCATGGGTGGAGAGATTCTGAGCGCGCAAAGTAAGCACTAACTCTGGATCTGCAGCACGAGTCAGCGGCATTAGCACTGCGGCCTCGCGAGCATGGGGCGGCAATGCCAAGGCACGCGGCGAATAGCTTTGTATACGTTGTATGACATTATCTAACACAGGCATACTCCACACCTTGATATCTATTCATCATGCCAGAACCCTACGCTGCGCCCAAGTCACTTAACAACCTCTAAACCAAAAGTATGTTATTGCTGGCAGCGTTAACAAATCGCCAGACCACTAGAAAGTGTTTAGACTAGCGGCCACAATAATTTAGCTTCTAGCAGCTACAGCTTTTTCGGATATTTATTTATGCGTGCATTATTTATTAGCTTACTTTTAGCTTTACCAGCCCTTGCCTACGCCAGCTCTGCCAACAGCAGCATATCGCCGCCCCACATTGATAAAGTTTTAGTGGTTAAGTCCGAGCGTGCTTTGCATTTAATGCACCGTGGCAATGTGATTAAAACGTACCGCGTTTCCCTTGGCAAAAAGCCTGGTGCTAAAGAGCATGAAGGCGACCAACGCACCCCAGAAGGTATTTATTGGATTAATTGGCGCAAGCCTAGCGATAACTATAACTTATCGATGCATATTTCTTACCCCAACGCCAAAGACCTGAAGCGCTCTGAAGAGCTGGGCTTACCACCGGGCGGGATGATTATGCTGCACGGCACCCCAGATGACGAAGAATATCCAGAGTGGTTTTTCAGTAGCCTTGACTGGACTGAAGGCTGTATTGCCCTCAACAACAACGATATGCAGGAAGTATGGAAAACCGTCAAGGATGGGACGCTGATTGAGATTCGCCCATAAGCTGAGTCAATAGCACTGCCACAGCGCAAGCTCAGCACTGTCAGCCTAAAGACAGCGCCGACTCACTCGATGCGCAGCATAAAAACACCAGAAACCACAACGCCGCTAAATTAGCGGCGTTGTGGTTTTAGCAGCCGAACTTAATCAACCCAAACCCGTGCATTACGGAACATGCGCAGCCACGCACCATCATCCTGCCACTCATCTGGGTGCCAAGAGTTCTGCACCGCACGGAACAAGCGCTCCGGGTGCGGCATCATAATGGTGACACGGCCATCACGGTTGGTTAAACCGGTAATTCCATTGGCTGAACCATTCGGGTTCGCTGGATAACGCTCAGTGACCTTACCGTAGTTGTCCACATAGCGCAGACTCACACAGCCCGATACATCTGATTCCAGCTGTGCATCAGCACTGGCGTACTCAGCGCGCCCTTCACCGTGCGCCACAGCAACTGGCATCCGTGAACCCGCCATCCCCTGCAAGAAGATAGAAGCCGACTCTTGCACTTCCACCATAGCTACCCGAGCATCAAACTGCTCAGACTGGTTGCGCACAAATCGTGGCCAGAACTCTGAGCCTGGGATCAGCTCAGTGAGGTTAGACAGCATCTGACAACCGTTACACACACCTAAGGTGAAACTATCGTCACGCTCGAAGAAACCCGCAAACGCATCGCGCGCACGGTTGTTAAACAGGATGGATTTAGCCCAGCCCTCACCGGCACCTAAGACGTCACCGTACGAGAAACCACCACAGGCAACGAGGCCTTTAAAGGTGTCTAAATCAATACGGCCTTCCAGCACATCACTCATATGCACATCAATTGCAGCAAAGCCTGCGCGATCAAATGCAGCAGCCATTTCCACGTGACCATTGACGCCCTGTTCACGCAAGACCGCCAC
>JAAYTE010000268.1 GCA_012518175.1 Gammaproteobacteria bacterium
CACGCATTCAGCTGCCATTTGCGGGTCTTGAAGTTCCACCGCTAACGATTTCTTGGAAAAAAAACCTCTACTTCCAACACCTGTACGAACTGCCACGGGGCGCTCTTTCTGGGCCGGTACAAGAAGACAAAGCGGCGGCGCATGCCTTGCTTGCCAAATTGGTCAATAAAAACATTGATACTGAAACCATTGTCGATTTACGTGATGTATATGGCTTAACTGAACCCCTCGCTGAACTGACCGGCATGCAAGACTTAGAAACCCTTGCCGCCAGCAAAGAGTGCCGTCATATTCGCATTATCAGCTACCGCGACTTTGAGAAAACCATCACGCAAGCAATTCCGTTGTTTTTAAGTGATGAACCTATTTACTTGCGCCAAGCCAGCTGGCTGGGTGAAAGCTTATTTTGGTCTGGTGAACAACACAGTTACGAATTCGCTTGCGCGGTTGTCTACGCCAGACGGCGCGGTTTAGAGTTGCCCAAGCGTACGCATATCTGCCGCTACTCGCTGAATATCAACACCTTACAAACTGTAAGGCAAACATACCACATGCTCATCATGCCCGAGCAGGCATGGAGTGACCGTGAGTTTATGGCTATTTTGCTGCACTCCGGCTGCCCCTATGCACGCTTGGCTTTAAACAAAGCACCTGCGCCATTGGAAGTACTGCTTTTACCGAAAAATCAAGCAACTGCAGACACTCTTGGCAAAGGCCTGCTCATGGCCGGCGCTCAGGATGCCTGTGAAATCCTGCTGCAACTTGCGCAGCACTAGAGCCCCCCCTTCCCGCTACCTCTACTACTTCTCACCTTTAGACCTTTAGACCTTTAGAGCCTGCTATTTAAATTCGGATGCTCAACCATTAAGTGAGCACCTATACAGTGAAAACGTTGCATATCGAAAATGACTGTATATAATAACAGTCACTGTATATAACAACAGAGACTCATTATGTCGAAGCTAACGAAACGTCAGGCAGAAATTTTAAGCTTTCTTAAGGTCTGGATTGAAGACAATGGTTACCCACCAACACGTGCTGAGATCGCTAAAGAGTTGGGGTTTAAGTCACCTAATGCCGCAGAAGATCACCTCAAAGCCCTAGCGCGCAAAGGTGCAATTGAAATGATTCCAGGCGCTTCTCGCGGCTTGAAAATAGTCGAGGTCGAAAGCTTAGACGCCAATGGCCTGACCCTCAATGAGAATGAGCTGCCGGTTGTCGGTCGAGTTGCTGCGGGCGAACCCATTTTGGCTGAGCAACATATTGAAAGCTCCTGCCCTGTGCCCCCCAACTTATTTAAACCAAGGGCAGATTACTTACTGCAAGTGCGCGGTATGAGTATGAAAGATATTGGTATCCTTGATGGCGACTTGCTCGCCGTTCATATCACTCAAGAAGCCCGTAACGGTCAAGTGGTTGTCGCCCGAATCGATGATGATGTCACTGTGAAACGTTATAAGCGTGAAGGTAATACGGTTTGGTTGTTACCTGAAAACAGCGACTTTGAACCAATTGTTGTTGATTTAAAAACACAAGAACTGACCATTGAAGGCTTAAGTGTCGGTGTTATACGCCGCTAGAGAGGTTTTATGACTCGCCAAGTATCACTTAAAGATCAGCAGATACCCTTATTTGAGCCGCTGTTTAGTGTTGGCAGTTCTGCGGTTGCGCCTCTGCTGGAAGCGCCATTGGCAGCTCAAAAAGACTCAGCCGTGCAAGACGACGGCGTATTCAGTGAAATCTCTTTATCTGGCCGCAGTCAACAATGCCTACAACTCATTGCGCCTATTTTGCGCGAGTTGAGTGAAGATGAAAATGACCGCTGGCTCACCTTGATATCACCACCCAAGCAAATTACCGCCCAATGGTTGCGGGATGCGGGTCTCAATCGAGAGCGAATTTTAGTTTTACGTCCCAGGGGCATGCAAAGCAGTCAAGAACTGGCCTGCGATGCATTGCGCTTAGGTTGCAGTCATACGGTGATTTGCTGGTTTAACCCTTTACCTCGTGCGGCACGTACGCGCTTAAGCAAAGCAGCACGGGCAGGCACATCGCAAATCCTCAATATCCGTCAACCCTCCACGATCTGACTCTCCCCTGCAGATCGTTTGCCGCGCTAGCATACTTATGTCAGCGCGGCTTTTTTATGCCACTGCGTTATTTGTCGAGCAGCAGCTTCTCCCAAGCTTTAACTTCTTTCTTCGATGCGCCGCCCAGCACTTCTAAGGCCTGACGTAAACGGTAGCGGGTTAAGTCCGGGCCAAGAATAGCCATGGCATCTAACACCGAAACTGAACTGGCTTGTCCAGTAATTGCAGGGAACATTAAAGGCATGATGTCGCGCAGCTTTAGATCCAGCAGCGCTCCAGTTGCATTGATGCTGGCCATAATGGCGTCTTTATCCCACTGGCGTAAAGATTCCAGCTGCCACAGTACCAACTGTAATGTCTGACGCACTTGATCAGCGTCGAGCTTTTTGTGCTTGAACAGCTCGGCGTTAATGGGGACAGCACCAGAGAAAAAGAATCCGGCCAACGGAGCAATTTCACTTAAGGTTTCTACTCGACCCTGCACATGCGGTGCAATTTGCATCACGTAGTCACGATTAAATGCCCACTCGCGAGCAGCATCGGCAAACTGCTCAACAGTCAGCTCACGCAGCCACTGACCATTAAGCCAAGACAGTTTTTCCACATCAAAGATTGGGCCACCCAAGGACACACGATTGATATCAAAATTCTCAATCATTTCTTCCAGTGAAAACTTCTCCCGCTCATCCGGCATTGACCAACCCATACGGCCTAAATAGTTGAGCATGGCTTGCGGCAAATAACCCATACGCTCATAGAAGGTAACCGAGGTGGGGTTTTTACGCTTAGAAAGCTTACTTTTGTCAGGGTTACGCAACAATGGCATGTAGCATAAAACAGGCTGCTCCCAGCCAAAGTACTCATACAGTGCAATCAACTTAGGCGCAGATGGCAGCCACTCTTCACCGCGCAGCACGTGAGTAATGCCCATTAAGTGATCATCGACTACGTTGGCTAAAAAGTAGGTGGGCAAACCATCGGCTTTCATTAGCACCTGCATATCCATGCGGTCCCAGCCAATTTCAACTTTGCCGCGCAGCATATCATCGACGATACAAACGCCTTCAGTGGGCATGCGCATGCGAATCACGTGTGACTCACCAGCGGCAACTCGCTGCTGTGCTTCATCCGGGTCTAAATGTGAACATAGGCCATCGTAAGCTGGGGTTTGTTTGTCAGCCATTTGCTGGGCGCGCACTTCGTTAAGGCGTTCAGCACTGCAGAAACATGGGAAAGCATGGCCTCTATCAACCAGTATATCGGCGTGCTTTTTATAAATATCAGCACGCTCGCTTTGTCGATAAGGGCCGTGTGGGCCACCTACATCAGGGCCTTCATCCCACTCAATACCTAGCCAACGCAATGAATCAAAAATCTGCTGTTCTGACTCAGTGCTTGAGCGGACCTGATCGGTGTCTTCAATACGCAGAATAAACTGACCACCGTGCTGACGGGCAAAACACATATTAAACAATGCAATATAAGCGGTGCCAACGTGCGGATCACCAGTTGGTGAGGGTGCAATACGGGTACGTACAGTGGTCATTTAGTTCACTCAAAGCCAAAGAAGATAAAAAGTAAGGGAGCTATCTTAGCAAACTCTAGCGCACTCGCTCCAGCTGTGATTTGCTGCCTAGAGCAGCCAGACAACCGCGCAACAGCTTGACTGACAAGGTTACAACTCCAAGAGGCGCAAACGCAGGCGTTGCACTTCATCGCGTAATTGCGCCGCTGCCTCAAACTCAAGGTCGCGGGCCAGCTGGTACATTTCCTCCTCCAACTGTTTGATCCGCTTGCTGATATCGCTGGGCGTACGGTGCAGTTGATCATATTCAGCAGCTTGTTCGGCAGCGCGGGCTTGAGCCTTACGTTTATTGCTGCGCGCACCGGGCACCACAGCTCCTTCCATAATGTCTTTAACACTTTTCTTGACGCCGATGGGTGTGATGTTGTGCTCAGTATTAAAGGCAATTTGTTTTTCACGGCGGCGGTTGGTTTCATCAATGGCCCGCTCCATAGAGCCGGTCATCCGGTCAGCATACAAAATAGCCTTACCGTTTAGGTTACGTGCTGCGCGGCCAATGGTTTGAATCAGTGAGCGCTCTGAGCGTAGGAAACCTTCTTTATCCGCATCAAGAATGGCCACTAGCGAAACTTCAGGCATATCCAAGCCTTCACGCAGTAAGTTAATACCCACCAACACATCAAACACCCCCATACGCAAGTCGCGGATAATTTCCACCCGTTCTACCGTATCAATATCTGAGTGCAAATAGCGGGCTTTAACTCCGTGATCACCCAGGTATTCGGTCAGATCTTCGGACATGCGCTTGGTAAGCGTGGTGACTAAAATACGCTCATCCACAGCAATGCGTGCGCTGATCTGTGAAAGCAAATCGTCCACTTGCGTCAGTGCTGGACGCACTTCAATTTCCGGGTCAATTAAACCGGTTGGACGCACCACTTGTTCAACCACTTGCCCCGCGTGCTCAGCTTCGTAATGCCCTGGCGTGGCTGAAACGAAAATAGTTTGCGGGCTAACAGCCTCCCACTCGTCAAAGCGCATCGGACGGTTATCCAGTGCCGATGGCAGGCGAAAGCCATAGTTGACTAAGTTTTCTTTACGCGAACGGTCCCCCTTATACATGGCACCAATTTGCGGCACTGAAACGTGGGACTCATCAATTATCAGTAAAGCGTTATCCGGCAAATAATCGTATAAAGTCGGTGGCGGCGCTCCGGGGTCGCGACCGGACAAATAGCGCGAATAGTTTTCAATACCGTTGCAATACCCCAACTCTAAAATCATTTCCAAATCAAAGCGGGTGCGCTGCTCTAAGCGCTGGGCTTCCACCAGCTGATCATTGTTGCGTAAGTATTCTAAGCGCTCAGCAAGCTCCACTTTAATATGCTCAATGGCCTCTAACAGTGTTTCTCGCGGCGTGACATAGTGTGACTTGGGGTAAAAAGTAAAGCGCGGTAGTTTGCCAATAACTTTACCTGTCAGTGGGTCAAAGGCACTGATGCTTTCCACTTCATCATCAAACAACTCGACCCGAATGGCTTCAAAATCAGACTCAGCTGGATACACATCAATCACATCCCCGCGCACACGGAATGTCGCGCGGGAGAAGTCCACTTCGTTACGGGTGTATTGCAAGTCAGCTAAACGGGCCAACAGCGTGCGCTGATCAATGCGGTCGCCGCGATCTAGGTGCACTACCATTTTCAAGTAACTTTCTGGGCTACCTAAACCATAAATACAGGACACAGTGGCGACAATGATAACGTCTGGTCGCTCAAGCAGTGCTTTGGTCGCGGACAAGCGCATTTGCTCAATGTGATCATTAATCGAGGCATCTTTTTCAATAAAGGTGTCCGAGGCAGCCACATAAGCTTCAGGCTGGTAATAGTCATAATAGGAGACAAAATATTCAACCGCGTTATTCGGGAAAAACTCTTTGAACTCTCCGTACAACTGCGCTGCCAAAGTTTTATTTGGTGCCAGAACAATAGCTGGGCGCTGCACTTGCTGGATCACATTGGCCATGCTGAAGGTTTTTCCAGAGCCAGTTACCCCATGTAAAGTTTGATGGGAAAGGCCTGACTCAATCCCGGCAACCAACTTGCGGATGGCCTCGGGCTGATCACCGGCGGGTTGAAATTGTGTGACGAGCTCAAAGCGCGACATGCAAACCTCTTATAACAAACGCGGCACAACACCGCATAAAGACAAAAAACCAATCATTTCGGAAAAACTTTGCTAGCTGGCCATAATACCTGTCGAATCGCGCTGCGTCTCAACGCAGTGTCTGTTAAGCTAATGCCTCCATTCAACAATCAACGAGTTCGCAAAACATGAGCCTGTTCTCTGCCGTCGAAATGGCGCCACGCGACCCAATCTTGGGTCTGAACGAAGCTTTTAACGCCGATACCCGTCCACACAAAGTCAACCTCGGTGTTGGTGTGTATTACAGTGAAGCTGGACGTATTCCCCTTCTTAAAGCAGTTGAGTTAGCTGAAAAGACCCGCGCTGAGGCACACGCCCCGCGTGGTTACTTGCCCATTGAAGGGGTTGGTACATACGACAGTGCCGTACAGAAACTGTTATTTGGTGCCGACTCAGAAATTATCAAGTCGGGCCGCTGTGTTACCAGTCAAGCGATTGGTGGTACCGGTGCCTTAAAAATTGGTGCTGACTACCTCAAGCGTTTGTTACCAGATGCAGTGGTCGCAATCAGCGATCCCAGCTGGCAAAACCACCGCGCACTGTTTGAAGCAGCGGGCTTTCCGGTACAAAACTACCGTTACTACGATGCTGCGCGACAAGGCGTTGATCTCGAAGGCATGTTGGAAGACCTGCGTCAGCTACCGCGGCAATCCATTATAGTTTTGCATGCTTGCTGTCATAACCCAACCGGGGTTGACCTGAGTATTGAGCAATGGCAAGCAGTGCTTAAAGTGTTACAAGAATGTGAGCATGTGCCCTTTTTAGACATTGCCTATCAAGGTTTTGCCGAAGGCATTTATGAAGATGCAGCGGCTGTGCGCTTGTTTGCTGACTCTGGCATGCCCTTCTTTGTTTCCAGCTCTTTCTCCAAGTCGTTTTCCTTGTATGGCGAGCGTGTGGGGGCTTTATCTATCGTTGCCAACTCTGCAGAAGAAGCTGGTCGCGTCATGTCGCAACTTAAGCTAGTCATTCGCACCAACTACTCTAACCCGCCCACCCATGGTGCCACTGTGGTTGGTTTGGTTTTGAATACCCCTGAGCTGAATGCTCTGTGGCAAAAAGAGCTGGGCGAAATGCGCGAGCGTATCCAACTGATGCGCAAGCTGATGGTCGAGCAGTTGGCAGCTAAAGGCGCGAAAAGAGACTTTAGTTTTGTTGCTGAGCAGCGCGGTATGTTTTCTTACTCAGGTCTAACTAAAGAGCAAGTGGATCGTCTGCGTGACGAGTTTGCCATTTATGCAGTCTCCAGTGGGCGTATTTGTGTTGCTGCACTAAACCTCAACAACATTGATGCAGTCACCGACGCCATAGTGCAGGTATTGTAAAACTGTTGTTTGCCCAAGCCTATACGTCTTGCAGCATTGAGAAAGCCAGAGTCCCAAGTGGATTCTGGCTTTTTTATTGGCTCTAATTTTAAAGCTAGAAGTGTAATTCAGCCTTTAGGCCGGCAGTGAGTGTTACGCGATTGCGGCTCGCAGCAGTTGCTGACGCTCTTGATCAATCTGCCCATCTTTCAAGCACAGGGTTTCATTGGAAAAGACTTTAACGTCCTCAACATCGTGGGTAATCAAAATCAGCGGCACGGCTAAACGCTCTTGCAGTTCACGCAATTCTTTACGCATATGAATGCGCAAATCAGGGTCCAGTGCAGAAAACGGCTCGTCCAGCAGCAATGCACGCGGCTCAGTCACCAGTGCCCGCGCCAAAGCAGTACGCTGGCGCTGACCGCCAGATAGCTCATGGGGTCGTTGGTGCTGCACAGGCTCTAAACCAAAGTTATCCAGCCAATAATCCACTGCCTTACTGGCCACCTTGGTACTTGGATTGAACAGGCCGCGGCGTAAACTAAAGGCAACGTTTTGGCGCACACTCAGGTGCGGAAAAAGCGCATAATTTTGAAATAGAAACGCCACTTGACGCTGTTGTGGGGTCAGGTTAATTCCCTGTTTTTGATCAAACAAAGTGCGCCCAGCCAGCTTTAAATAACCGCTATCCGGTTTAAGCAGTCCAGCAATCATTTGCAGCAGCAAGCTTTTTCCTGAGCCAGATGGCCCTAAAATCACCAAGCGATCATTGCTCGCGCTATAGCTTAAATCTAAGCGAAACTCACGGCTGCCAGAGCGCATGGTTTTACTGATATCTAGATCTAGTAGCATCTGCCTACCTCGCCCGCTCATTGATACGTCCCGGAGCTAAACGACTGGCAGTTAACAACACCACCACGCAGACGATGGAGGTGATGACTACCAGCATATTGGCCGTATCATCTTTACCCGCCTGCACCGCTTCATAGACGGCAATGGACAGGGTTTGGGTTTTGCCGGGGATACTGCCGGCCACCATTAAGGTTGCGCCAAACTCGCCCAACGCGCGGGCAAAGGCTAACAAAACACCGGCCAAAATACCGCGCCAGGCCAGCGGCAAAGTAATGCGAAAGAAAATTGCCAGTTCAGACACACCCAGAACTCGAGCGGCCTGTTCCAGCTCACTATCCACCGCTTCAAAGGCAGCCCGCGCTGGTTTAAACACCAAAGGAAAGGCCACCACAGTGGCAGCAATCACTGCCCCCTGCCAAGTGAAAATCAGATTAATTCCGAAGCTGTCATACAGCCATGCGCCAAATGCACTTTTACGCCCAACCAAGACCAATAAGTAATAACCCAGCACTGTTGGCGGCATCACCATGGGCAAGGTCAGCAAGGTATCCAATAAGTCACGGCCAAAAAAACGCGTGCGGGCTAAAAAGAAGCCAACACCAATACCTAAGACAATATTGAGCGCAGTCGCCCAACCTGCCACTTTTAATGACAAGCTGAGCGCTATCCAAACTGATTCCATGGTTGTTCGCTTAGGGCTGGCTGAAACCGTACTTACTCAGCACAGCCTGACTCTCATCGTTAAAGGTGTAGTCAATAAATTGCTGGCTTAACTCATTGCGACTGCCTTCTTTAGTCACTGCTATGGGGTAACTCACGACAGTTTCTAACGGCACAGTAAATTGCACCTTCACTTTATCAGCCATCACTGCCGCATCGGTGGCGTAGACAAAGCCTGCATCCACCTCATCACGGGCCACATAGTCTAAGGACTGACGCACATTCTGGGTGTTAATGATTTTGTCTGTCAGGGCATCCCATAGGTTATGCGTGACCAGCGCCTGCTTGCTGTAGCGTCCTACCGGCACGCTCTCAGGGTTACTCAC
>JAAYTE010000269.1 GCA_012518175.1 Gammaproteobacteria bacterium
ATCTGTGACATCAACGTTTTCTAAAATAATGCGCTGATTGCCCTCTTCATCGAGGATAAACTGCACATCCAGCCCAACTGCTAAAACCTCCAGCGCTGCTTCGTTATCGAGCGGTACCTTGTGTTTATCTGCAGCCAGTGCTAAGACTCGATAGAGTGCACCGGAATCCAATAAGTGCCATTGCAAGCGCATGGCTAGCAAACCAGCCACTGTCCCTTTGCCGGAACCGCTGGGTCCGTCAATGGTGATTACCACTGGGTTACTCATGAGTGCACCTCGGGTTCCACATGCATACCGACCTGTTTGCACAGAGCCAAGAAATTAGGAAAGGAAGTAGCCACATGAACACTGTCGTGAATACGAATAGCTGCGTTAGCGCGCAATGCTGCAACACTAAATGACATGGCGATACGGTGGTCGCCGTGCGCCCAAACCTCACCGCCACCCATTGGCCCGCCTTCAATAATAATGCCGTCAGGAGTGCCTTGGGCACTGACACCTAAGGTGGTTAAGCCATCAACCATTACTTGAATACGGTCTGACTCTTTCACCCGCAATTCTTCAGCACCGCGTAAAACAGTACGGCCTTCAGCGCAGGCGGCAGCAATAAACAATACGGGGAACTCATCGATGGCCAGTGGAACCAGCTCTAAGGGGATCTCAATCCCTTTTAGGCGTGAACTGCGCACACGAATATCTGCCACTAACTCACCGCCCACTTCATGAATGCGCTCAAGGCTTAGGTCTGCGCCCATCAGCTTCAAAATATCGATGATCCCTGTGCGCGTTGGATTGATCCCTACGTGCTCTAACAGCAACTCAGAGTCTGGAGCAATACAGGCAGCAACCATAAAGAAAGCTGCAGAGGAAATATCTGCCGGCACTTCAATGTGGGTCGCAGTTAAGGCGTGGTTGCTTTCAATTTTAGCGGTTGGCCCATTAACTTCCACTGGGTAACCAAAGCCCCGCAGCATCCGCTCGGTATGATCGCGGGTCGGTGCGGGTTCGGTGACTGAAGTTTCTCCGCTGGCGTACATTCCAGCGAGCAGCAAGCATGATTTAACCTGAGCACTGGCCATTGGCATGGCATAGTGCATACCAGTTAAGCGCTGCCCGCCGCGCAAGGTCAAAGGTGGGCGTCCTTCTGCAGCAGTTTCAATTACTGCACCCATTTCACGTAAAGGCTTGGCAATACGGTTCATCGGGCGCTTAGAAAGAGAGGCGTCACCAGTAAGGGTCGTATCAAAGTTTTGCGCTGCCAAAATACCGGATAACAAGCGCATAGTGGTGCCGGAGTTGCCTACATAGATAGGGCCAGGAGGCGCTTGTAAACCATGCAAGCCAACGCCATGCACCACTACACGGCCTTTTTCTGGGCCTTCAATGACAACCCCCATATCACGAAACGCTTGGATAGTTGCTAAGGCATCTTCGCCTTCGAGAAAACCATCAATTTCGGTAACGCCTTCGGCTAAAGAGCCCAGCATAATTGCGCGGTGTGAGATGGATTTATCACCAGGAACACGAATACTGCCATTGACCTGCCCACCGGGGCTGGCTAAAAAAATCAGATCATTATCAAGCATGGTTTCCACATAGGCCCTTTGGGCTAAAATAGTACTGAAATGTTCGCGGGCTACACGTGCGC
>JAAYTE010000270.1 GCA_012518175.1 Gammaproteobacteria bacterium
CCGGCCAAATAACTTTCTGCCTGCTCTTGCACAATAGTGCGCATCCACTGGCGTAAATATTCGGGTTCAAGCACCTGCAAGCCTGAGCCTTGGCTGAGCAACCAGCGGCGCAATTGCATACCATCGAGTACCTCAGCGTCCAGTACATACTGCTCTGGGGTCTGCGCATCAACAGTTAAAGTTTGCTGCATGGATAAAGGGGTTTCTTCAAGTAGCGGGGAAAGCCAGGAGCTTATGCGTAACTTAAGCGCAATGCGTTGCTGGTCAGGTAATAACCACTGCATCGCACCGCCATCGAGATAATCATCAATATTAAACTCAGGGAAAGGCCGCACAGATTCATCGAGCAACTGCACAGCCTGATAACGGTGCAAAGCGGTAATGCGTACATCATCAAACTCATAAAACCGACACAGTAAATACAGCGTATGCCCTTGCTGCACTAAGCCATAAGGATGAATAATCCGCTCGGCTTTGCCTTTATAGGTTGCTTTAAATTGACGGTTTTCCAGTAACGCTTCATAAATCAAAGCCACTGCCTCAGCGTCCACTTGTGGTGCCTGTAAAAAATGCTGCTGAGTGATGCGTACTTTATCCATCCAGCCTTGATATTTGCTGGAGTTGAGCTTGTGTAACTGCTCTTCTGCCTCCTGCTGCCAAGGCTGCAAGTGCTGCAAAACTTGCGGCGGTAACAAGGGCTTTAAATGTTCCAAAGCCATCGATACTGTCAGTGCTGTAACAGCATCCATACCTGGAAAAGCCATATGCTGGCTGTCTTTACTGAAGGCCCAAGCAATGCCAGTTTTACCGCGTCCGGTGGCTTCGCTTTGGATCAAGGGGAAGTGACTCGATAACTTAACTAAGTCCCGCTGCACAGTGCGTAAGCTCACGGGGTAACCAGCATCCTCTAAGCGCTCATAGAGCTGCTGACTACTGATATAGCGAGGTTCGCGGGGGATTTGTTGCAGCAATAAAAGTAAGCGTAATGATGCGTCGGCCATGAACAATCCAATCCATTAGATGACATAAGGTGTCGTAGCATAATGGCATCATTCAATCTCAGTCGCAAATAGCAGATTCTGAGGTGAATGATGAGACAGCCCTACCTAACAGCTCAATCCAAAGAAATTCTCAATCCACATGTGCGCCAATGGATTTTGACCATACTGGTGCCACTGGGCGGCATGTACAGTTACAGCTACGACCCAGTAGTCAATGACGCTCTGCTAGAGTCTCTATTCAACTTTGACGACCCCGAAGTAGAGCTGTCTAAAAACCAGCTATACACCCTGCTGCGTAAAGAATATCGCCGCGGTTGCAGCCAGCTCACACAGTTACCCAAGGTGCTGCACAGCAATATCGCGCAGCTGGCTCAATTAGTCAGTTTAAACAACGTGGAAAGCAGTATTTTAGAGTTTGCCGTAGCCCTATCCATGGATTCACGGCTGGCTGATGCGGCAGAACTTTTAGGTGATTTAAACACCGCCAAGCTTTTTTATAGTCTAGCGACACTGCTGGAACACAGCGAAACTGCAATTCGAACGGCCCTTTCCCGCGATGGCACTTTAATGCGTAGCGGGATTTTTAATTTACGTAACTTTGAGCATGTGTCGTTAAGCAGCAAACTCGATGTGTTATCTGTTTCTTTTGCCGATACCCTTTACTGCGGCATTGTCAGCCCCCATGCGCTGCTGCGTGACGAAATCAACCACTCACCAACAGCGCAACTGCAGCTAAAGGACTATCCAAGTTTAACTGCCCATCTGGATATTTTATTGCCTTATTTAAAGCACAGTCTTGAGCAGCGCAGCGCTGGGGTCAATATTCTTCTGCATGGTGAACCTGGCACAGGTAAAACCGAGCTGGCCCGCTTACTGGCGCAACTCAACAACTGCCAATTGTATGAAGTTGCCAGCGAAGACAGTGACGGCGATGCAGTTTCCAGTCAAAGACGCTTAAATGCCTATCGCGCCGCCCAGCACTTTTTTGCCAATGACAATAGCATGTTGGTATTTGACGAAGTTGAAGATATTTTTAGCGAATCCAGCTTTGATTTTTTCGCCTCCAGAACTGCATTGGCCGGTAAAAACAAAGCTTGGGTTAACCTGCTACTTGAGCACAACAGCATTCCCACAGTATGGATCAGCAACAGCATCAACCGCATGGACCCAGCCTTTGTGCGCCGTTTCGACTTTGTGATTGAAGTGCCATTACCCAATAAAGAGCAGCGCATTAAGCTGCTAAAACGCTACAGTAAAAACCTACTCGACAACAACACACTGCAGCGCTTAGCCAGCCAAGAACAACTCAGCCCGGCAGTCATTGAGCGCGCTGCCCGTGTCATCAGCAGTATTGCCCCACAGCTCGAAGACCCAGGCCAAGCCATGCAAGTGTTAATTGACAGCACTTTAACCTCCCAAGGGCATGCAAGCCTTAAGGCAGAAAAAAAGCCCAGCGAGGCCGAATATTATGATCCAGCTTTTATTCGCGCTGACGTTGATTTAGCCGCACTGACCGCAGGTTTACAGGCTAACCCCAGTGCACGCTTATGCCTGTACGGGCCGCCTGGTACCGGCAAAACCGCTTATGGCCACTGGTTGGCTCAGCAGCTAAAAAAACGCTTAATTATCAAACGTGCATCGGATTTACTCTCACCCTTTGTTGGTGAAAACGAGAGAAATATAGCCGACGCTTTTAAACAAGCGCAGCAGCAACAAGCAATATTAATGATCGATGAAGTGGATAGCTTTCTCAACGACCGCCGTAATACACGCAGCAACTGGGAAGCCAGTTTAGTCAATGAAATGCTCACGCAAATGGAAAACTTCTCTGGGATCTTTATTGCCTCTACCAACCGCATGGATGGCCTCGATCAAGCCGCCCTGCGCCGTTTTGACTTGAAAGCAAAGTTTGACTTCTTAAACGCTGCACAAGCATGGAAGCTCTTTGTGCGTCATTGCAAAAAGCTTGGACTAGCACATGGCAAAAAAGCGTTACCGTTGCAGTTAGCCAGCGTGGAATACCTGACCCCGGGCGACTTTGCTGCCGTCGTCCGCATGGCGCGCTTTAGCCCGTTAACCAGTGCTGAAGCCTTTATCCAAGCCCTAAGTAGTGAAGTCAGCCACAAAGAACAAGTGAAGAAACGGCGCTTTGGTTTTTAGCGAATGCCTATAAACTTATGCGTTTGAATCGAAACACGAGCATCAAGCTGCGTTGCGGCTGCGATACAGAGGTCAGTGGCTTTTTTGCTCTGGCTTAACGGCTGCAACCACAGCAACTTACTGGGCGTCACATGCTGCAGGACCTGCTCAATAACCACTTCGATATCTCGTGCATTACCTACGGGATATTTTATTTCGTCGGCTCGCGCATAACTGGAGGCAAGCACAGGCAAACCAGCGGGCATATCAATTTTAGGCGATAAGGTCACCCAAGCTCGTGGGTGCACCCTCACCTCAAAAGTGCCAGAGGTTTCAATTTGTACACGTAGCCCTTTTGCCAGCAATTCAGTGGTGAGCTCTGTTAAGTCGATCATGCAAGGCTCGCCGCCGGTGATCACAACATGTTTAGCCTGATAGTTTTGCGCAACCATTTCGGCAAGATTTTTCGCATCACTGACAAAGTAATGCGGTGAGTCTTCAGTTTTGGCAATTATAATATCTTGGCTGGTTTCATGTTCCTGCAGCGCATCCCATGTGTGCTTAGTATCACACCAGCCACAACCTACTGGGCAGCCTTGCAGCCTTAAAAACACTGCTGGCGAGCCGGTAAAGGCGGCCTCCCCCTGAATTGTTTCAAATACCTCATTAACCTTTATCGTGCTCATGCTTACTGATACCTAGCGTATTTAATTGTGTGCCATGCGTACTGCGATGTTATTGCAGCCAAATGGAATTGATCACTCACCATAAGAGGCAGAGCACTTCATAGTTTCTTCAATACGCACTGACTGCAGCTTAATGCCGGTACCTTTGAGCTGTTGTGGCGCTACAACTTCAACTAAATACTCAGCCATATTTTCGGCTGTAGGGTTGAATGGAACGGCGACAACGGTCGGATCTATTTTTAATAAGCTTGCCAGCATTGGGTCTTCAGTGCCCATTAAAAAGTGATGGTCCCAGTTGTCTTCCAGCCACATGCACAGCCGCGATTTGATTTCGCCAAAATCAATTACTCTACCCAGCGTATCAAGCTGGCCACTTTCAGCAACACAGGTGAAATGAACACGATAATTATGCCCATGCAGATGACGGCACTTGCCCTCATGACCGTATACGCGGTGACCGCAACTTATATCGTGGTAACGGTGAACTTTATGCAGAACCATTTATGCAGCCTTCTTTCGTACAGGTGAGCTGGCCACAAGCCAATTCACACTAGCTATTGATGTGTGCTCTAGATTTTTAAAAAGCCATGGCGGCGCATTGTATAAGAACTCTATCCACCTAGCACTTTTTCAGTGCTATGAAAGTATGGACTCAAAAGATAAGCTGTTATTTTACTGCAGCTCAACAGCGTCTAAACTCACTTGGCTCAGTTACTACGTTCAGGAATCGCGCTATTACTCGCAAGGACAGATATGACACTCCAATTCTACGAAAACAATGCCGAACAATTCGCTCAAGACACTTTAAGCGTGGATATGAGCGAATTGTATGAACGCTTTTTAGGCAGGTTAGCGCCGTCGAGTAGAATTTTAGATGCCGGCTGCGGTGCTGGGCGCGATACGGCGGCTTTTTTACGCTTGGGTTATCAAGTCGAAGCTTTTGATGCCAGCGCTAAGTTGGTAGAGATTGCCCAGCGCGTCACTGGCATCGCTGTGCAGCACAGCACTTTTCTAAATTTCAGCAGTACAGAGCCTTTTGCTGGAATTTGGGCATGTGCATCTTTATTGCATGTGCCCGCCAGCAGCATGTCAGCAACATTGCAGCACCTCTCTGGGCTGCTGCAAGCGCAAGGTGTGCTTTATGTGTCGTTTAAATACGGCGAAGACGATGTGGAGCGTAACGGTCGCCACTTCACTAACTGCACAGAGCAGCGTTTACAGGGCTTTCTTGCTGGCACCGGCTTGAGCATTGTCGAGACTTGGCTGACCGCAGATCAGCGCCCCGATCGTGCCGATGAACAATGGCTGAATGCTTTATTAATTGCCCAATAAGAAGCACCTTTAATGTTAGCCAATAGCCCTCGACTCACCACTGGCACTCAGCACGATCCTTTACTGCCTAAGTTGCTCGCCGCGATTTATCAAGCCACTGAGATCGAAATTGCCGTGTCCTTTATTCAGCCGTCAGGGCTGGCGCTGCTATTTGATCCTTTATTAGAAGCGCTGAACAATGGCGCAACGCTTCATTTATTAACCTCAGATTATTTAGACATCACCCACCCGCTAGCCTTACGCCAACTGCTGATGCTTGCCGAGCGGGGTGCGCACATTCGTATTTTCCAATGCCAAGGTAATACCAGTTTTCATTTGAAAACCTATATTTTTACGCAACAACGCGAAGCAAAAATCAGTAAAGGCTGTGCATTTATTGGCTCGAACAATATCAGTCGTACAGCACTCAAGGATGCGTATGAATGGTCATGGCGGCATGATTGGCTGCCACCGGAAAATTCCGAGCCTGCGCAAGAGTTTGTAAAAATACGCGAAGCGTTCACCAGGCTGCTGAACGATCCTAGCAGCATACAACTCACCGCTAATTGGATTGATACCTACAGTGCCCGTCGCCAAGTGCGCATGCCGATCTTGAAACAATTTAATGGCTTTGTTGATGAGGTTTTAGAAGAGCCGAGTCCTAACAGCGTGCAAGTCGAAGCACTGCAAGCCTTGCTCAATACTCGTGCGCAAGGATTTTCACGTGGTCTAGTCGTCCTTGCCACAGGTATGGGGAAAACTTGGTTGGCAGCCTTTGATGCATTACAAATGGGTGCCAAACGCGTGCTCTTTGTCGCGCACCGCGAAGAAATCTTGCTGCAGGCGCAAGCCGTTTTCAACAGACTTCACCACAATGCCCATACCGGTTTATTTCAAGGCGCAGCCAAAGAGCATGAAGCTGATTTTGTCTTTGCCTCAGTGCAAAGCCTCGCCAAAGCAGAAGCGCTACAACGTTTTAGCCCTGAGCATTTTGATTACATCGTTGTGGATGAATTTCATCATGCCAGCGCGCCCAGTTATCGCAGTGTTTTGCAGCATTTTAATCCGCGCTTTTTACTGGGTCTGACAGCAACGCCAGAACGCACAGATCAAGCCGATATTTTGACTCTCTGCGATAACAATCTGGTGTTTGAGCGCAACTTAGTCCACGGCATTAACGAACAATTGCTAGCACCGATTCATTACTACGGCATCTATGATGAATTCGTCGATTACCAAGAAATCCCTTGGCGCAGCGGTCGCTTTGATCCTGAGTTGATCGAGTTTGCTTTCGCCACGAAAAAGCGCGCTCAGCACATTTATCAGCATTGGCGCAAACATAAACAAAGCCGCACACTCGGCTTTTGTATATCGCAGCGCCATGCCGATTATATGAATGACTACTTTC
>JAAYTE010000043.1 GCA_012518175.1 Gammaproteobacteria bacterium
AACTCACCTTCAGTGAGTAAGCCGCGCTTGCTCATATAGTTAGGGTAGAGGGTCGCGTCAAAATTGGGTGCTAAGTTGAAGTAATAAGGCGTGGTTAAATCAACACCTTTACCGCTGCTGTAGCTAAAGCTTGGCGGCAAGAATCCTGATTGACGACGGTCATCAATCGGGAAGTGAATATACGGCGTATAGAAGACAGGAATGTCTTTGACCCGCAGGGTTACGTTGGTTGCACTACCAAAGCCTGTGTTTGGGTTTAGCGTGACGTTGTTACCGCGTAAATGCCATGCATTGCTGCCCGGGGAGCAGCTGGTGTAAGTGCCGTCTTTTAATCGAATGATGGCATCTTCTTGGCGCCTAACATATTGCGCACTGCCGCGAGAGTTACCGGCATGCATTACATATTCAGCGTTTTCAACTTTGGCAGCACCGCTATCGAGTTGCAATTCTGCACGGTCACCAACCAATAAGGCATTGCGATCACGAATACGCACATTACCTTTGAGCTCACCAAGATTGTCTAGTTGGTATAAGTTGGCTTCGTCGGCCTCGGCTTGCAAGCTGGCTTGGCGAATAATCACATCACCGGCCAATGTCGCAGTTTCTGTTTTTTGCTCGTAGCGTGAAACACCAGCGTTGACATACAAAGGCGAATCGCTAAATGAGCTGGTGTCATTCATCCCAGGACGAATAGGCTCAATATAAGCACCGCTGCAGTAAGGACCAACTTCCGCCAGTTGCGCCTCACTGAGTTCTTCGCGCGGCACCCAATCTAAGTGACTAAAATCAGCGCTGCGTGAGGCTAGCCCTTTACCGCGGTTGCTGCTGACAGATTGCGGCGCGGCTGGCGCAGTAGGAGCGCTGCCCTTGGCTTGGCTCGCATCGGTTTTTGCAGTGCTGGTGCTGATTGGCTGGCTTGGCTCAGGGCGCGGTGGGCGCACTGTTTGACTGTCTTGAGTCGTGCAGGACCAGCCGCCATTGGCACTTTTACAATCATACTGCTGTGCTGTGGCGCTGCTACTGAGCAAAGGCTGTAAGATGCAGAGCGCCCCAGTGGCTAAAAGGGGGAGTTTGTTACGATAAGAATATTTTGCTGCCATAGTGTGTGTCCGTGCTTCCCGCATGCGCTTGGTGATAAATACCCAGCATGCCTCTCGAAGGGCTGGAAAAGATCAGCGATAATAAAGCATGCCCTACAGAACGGCTAGCACCGTTGGAGAATTACCATGCCAAATCAACATATAAGTGTAGACGATAGCCGTTTACAAGCGTTAACGCACTGGTTTACTGAGCAACTACCACTTATTGCTCAGCAAGCAGGTTTCACAGAGACTACCGTAAATCATCTACAACCATCCAGTAGTGATGCAAGTTTTCGCCGTTATTTTCGTTGGCACTCAGAGTCGCTCGATCTGGTTTTAATGGATGCACCGCCGCCACGGGAAGACTGCCGCCCGTTTGTGAAAATGGCTCAATTGCTGGCAGAGGGTGGTTTGCATGTGCCAAAAGTTTGGGCGCAAGATTTAGAGCAAGGTTTTTTAGTGCTTTCGGATCTAGGATTACAGACGTGGCTGGAAATACTTAACGATGAAAATGCTGATGCGCTTTTTAGTTTGGCGATTGACGCACTCATTACGCTACAGAAAATTCCTGTGCAAAATGCGCAGCTACC
>JAAYTE010000271.1 GCA_012518175.1 Gammaproteobacteria bacterium
AAAGTACCTTGCGCACCAGTAAAGCCTTGGCAAATCACCTTGGTATCTTTATTAATTAAAATACTCATGCCTGCTCTCCTTTAGCTGCTTTTACAACTAACATAGCAGCCTCACTTAAACTGTTTGCCGCTATAATATTCAAGCCACTCTCAGCTAAAACCTTACTGCCTAAGGCAGCGTTATTACCCTCTAAGCGCACTACTACAGGGACTTTCACCCCAACCTCTTTAACTGCGCCAATGACCCCTTCAGCGATCATGTCACAGCGAACAATCCCGCCAAAAATATTGATTAAGACCGCTTTAACATTGTCGTCAGATAAAATAATTTTAAATGCTTCAGAAACGCGCTCTTTAGTTGCGCCGCCGCCCACATCTAGAAAGTTGGCTGGTCGACCACCGTGATGACTGACAATATCCATGGTCCCCATGGCTAAGCCGGCACCATTGACCATTCAACCAATATCACCATCAAGGGCAACATAGTTCAGTTCAAACTGCGCTGCATGGGCTTCCCGCGGGTCATCTTGACCAGGGTCTTGCATGGCGCGTAACTTGGGCTGACGATATAAGGCATTACTATCGATAGTAATTTTGGCATCTAAGCAATGCAAATTACCGTCGTTTTTAATCACCAGGGGGTTCACTTCCAGCAACGCTAAGTCATGGGCCACAAACAGCTTGGCTAAACCTAAAAAAATCTTGGTGAACTGTTTAACTTGTTCATTTTGTAAACCCAAGGCATAGGCTAAATAACGGCCCTGAAACGGCTGTGCGCCGATGGCTGGGTCAATAGTCACTTGCAAGATTTTATCAGGTGTTTCACTGGCAACTTTTTCAATATCAACTCCACCTTCAGTGGAGGCCATAAACACCACTCGACGTGACGAGCGATCAACCACTGCACCTAAGTACAGTTCTTGGGTAAAGTCAGTGCAGGCTTCCACAAGAATACGATTAACTGGCTGGCCATTGGCATCAGTTTGATAGGTCACTAAACGTTTGCCTAACCACTGTGCAGCAAAGTCTTGGGCATCCTCAGGACTGGTGACCAATTTAACGCCACCTGCTTTACCGCGACCTCCTGCATGCACTTGGGTTTTTACCACCCAACGCTCACCGCCAATTTCGTGACACGCCTGCGCTGCGGCTTCAGGTGTTTCCACTGCAATCCCTGTAGATACAGGCAAGCCGTATTCAGCAAAGAGCTGTTTTGCTTGATATTCATGAAGATTCATACTGCCCTACCATTGAGTTCAGATTATGCGTAATACGCCGAATACAGACTGTAACGGCGGCTTTCTACTGTATTGCCTACCTCTAGGCACCAATTTACCTTGGTTCCCCAGCCTAGGGCAGAACGAATACCGCCCCTAAAAAGGGGCGGTAGATCAATCAACGTTTTTTGCGGTTTGCTATATGAATAGCTTTCCCATTCACGGCGAGCGCCGCTTCATGGAGCGCTTCCGATAAGGTTGGGTGCGAGAACACCATCAAGCCTAAATCTTCAGCACTGGAGCCAAACTCCATCGCAATTGCGCCCTGTTGCACTAACTCTGCAGCACTTGGGCCAATCACATGCACACCTAAAACGCGATCAGTTTCTGCATCAGCAATGATTTTCACAAAACCTGCGGTGTCATTAGCAGCCATAGCACGACCGCTAGCGGCAAATGGGAATACACCCACATTGATTGCCACACCGTCACCTTTCAACTGCTGCTCAGTTTGACCAACACCAGCAATTTCTGGGTGGGTGTAAATAACACTTGGAATCAGGTCATAGTTCACCTGCGCTTTATTACCAGCAATGCGCTCTGCAACCATAATGCCTTCTTCCGAAGCCTTGTGCGCCAACATTGGGCCACGAACCACGTCACCTACCGCATACACACCAGGTACGCTGGTTGCACAGATATCATCGACGAAGATAAAGCCACGCTCATCGATGGTCACTCCGCTGTCTGCCGACAACACATTGTTGGTGACTGGACGACGGCCAACAGCAACAATTAACTTATCAAAAGTCATGTGTTGCTCGCCTTTAGCGTCGGTGAAGTTAACAGTAACTTCGCCATCTTTAACTTCAGAACCTGTCACTCGTGCGCCTAAGCGAATATCAAGTTTTTGCTTAGCAAAAATCTTCAATGCTTCTTTGGCCACTTGCTCATCGACTGCAGAAAGGAACTTATCTTGTGCCTCGATTACAGTCACTTCAGCACCTAAACGTGCCCAGACTGAACCCAACTCAAGACCAATCACACCCGCGCCAATAACGCCCAGTCTTTTCGGTACGGCTTGGAAATCCAATGCGCCGGTAGAGTCAACAATGACATCTTGATCAACCGGTGCTGGCGGAATATCAATGGGCTGGGAACCAGCTGCGATAATCACGTTTTCCGCTTGGTAAACTTGCACAGTGCCGTCTGCTGCAGTGACTTCAACTTGCTTGTTAGCCAGCAACTTACCGTGCCCTTCAATGGTGGTCACGCCATTGGCTTTAAATAAGCCAGCGATACCGCCAATCAGGTTTTTCACAATAGTATCTTTACGGCCAATCATTGCGGGTACATCTATCGCAACGTCTTTGACGTCAATACCGTGTACCGCAAAATCAGCTTGAGCTTCATGGTATTTCCAAGAGCTATCCAGCAACGCTTTAGATGGCATGCAACCCACGTTTAAGCAGGTACCGCCCAGTGCCAATTTGCCGCTTTTGTCTTGATATTTTTCGATACAAGCTGTTTTAAGGCCCAGTTGCGCTGCTTTAATCGCCGCAACATAGCCACCAGGGCCTGCACCGATGACAATTACATCAAATTTCTGACTCATGAGATTTCCTCGTTATGTGGCCTAGCGCCACGTACTGCTGCCATTTATACACAATAAATGGCAGCAGAATTATCAGATATCCAGCAATAAGCGTGCTGGGTCTTCTAACAAATCTTTCATGGTGACAAGGAAAGTCACTGCTTCTTTGCCATCAATTAAACGGTGGTCATAGGATAACGCTAAGTACATCATTGGTAAAATAACCACTTCACCGTCAACCGCCATTGGCCGATCTTGGATTTTGTGCATACCCAAAATCGCCGTTTGTGGTGGGTTAACAATTGGTGTAGACAGTAAGGAACCGAACACACCACCGTTAGAAATGGTGAAAGTACCACCGGTCATTTCTTCTAAAGTCAGCTTGCCGTCGCGTGCTTTCAAACCTAGCTCACGAATTGTACCTTCCACTTCTGCCAAGCTCATGAACTCAGCATTGCGCAGTACAGGTACGACTAAACCACGCTCGCTGGATACCGCAACACCAATATCTTGATAGCCATGATAAACAATATCGCCACCATCAATCGAAGCGTTAACACCTGGCTGACGCTTCAGTGCCTCAACCGCAGCTTTAACGAAGAAAGACATAAAGCCTAAACGTACACCGTTATGGGTTTTCTCAAACAAGTCTTTGTACTTGTTACGTAGATCCATAATAGGCTTCATATTGACCTCGTTAAACGTGGTCAACATCGCCATAGAGGATTGTGCTTCAACCAAACGCTCAGCAACTCGAGTACGCAGGCGTGTCATTGGCACACGCTTCTCAACACGGTCACCCTCGGCAAAGAGCGGTGCTTGTGCGGCTGGAGTTGGAGCCTTAGGCGCTGCGGCAGGCTTGTTAGCAACAGCGGCTACTGCGTCTTCTTTGGTTACGCGACCGTCTTTACCTGTGCCTTTGATAGCGGCAGGATCAAGGGCGTTTTCTTCAGCAATTTTGCGTGCAGCCGGAGACAACTGCGGCTCTCCTGCGGCTGGAGCTGGAGCTGCTGCCTCAGCAGTAGCTGCGGGTGCTGCGCTGGCTGCCGGTGCTGAAGCTGCAGCCTCAGTATCCAACTTACCTAACAGCTCACCACTGAGCACTGTTGCCCCTTCTTCAGCAACAATTTCAGTAATCACGCCATCGGCTTCAGCCAACACTTCCATAACCACTTTGTCAGTTTCGATATCAACAATCAGCTCATCGCGCTTAACTGCTTCGCCCACTTGTTTGTGCCATGTTGCAACGGTGCCATCAGCGACCGACTCGGGAAAAGCTGGGGCTTTAATCTCAATAGCCATAATAATAAGTTCCTATACAATTCGGTTGTTACGTAAAAGCCACATTGATATTCAATGTGGCTTTCTCGCTGATCTAGACTACAAATGCATCCTGCAGTAACTGCTCTTGCTGCTCTGCGTGCATTGATGGGTATCCACAAGCCGGTGATGCTGAAGCAACACGACCAGCGTATTGCAGTTCTAATGTGGGCTTGTAGGCAGTCGCTACACGACGCATATGGTGCTGGCTTGGATACCAAGCGCCCTGGTTCATTGGTTCTTCTTGACACCAAACGATGTGTTCAAGGTTCTTGTACTTAGCAAGTTCCTCAGACAGATCTGCTTCAGGGAATGGATACAGCTGCTCAATACGTACAATCGCAGTGTTATCTAAACCATCATTACGACGCTTTTCTAACAGGTCATAGTACACCTTGCCGCTGCACATAATAACACGCTCGACCTTGTCCGCATCCAATGCATCAACTTCGCCAATTACGTTCTGGAACGTACCTTCAGCTAAGTCTTCAAGTGTTGAGATCGCCAGCTTATGACGCAACAACGACTTCGGCGTTAATGCAACCAACGGCTTGCGCAACGGACGAATCGCTTGACGGCGCAGCATGTGATACACTTGTGCAGGCGTAGTTGGCACGCAAACCTGAATATTATGCTCAGCGCATAACTGCAAGAAACGCTCTAAACGTGCAGATGAGTGCTCAGGACCTTGTCCTTCATAACCATGTGGCAGCAACATGGTTAAACCGCATAAACGGCCCCACTTGGTTTCACCACTGGTAATAAACTGGTCAATCACCACCTGCGCACCGTTGGCGAAGTCACCAAATTGTGCTTCCCAGATCACCAATGCATTCGGCATGGTGCTGGCATAACCGTACTCAAATGCCAGTACTGCTTCCTCAGAGAGGAAAGAATCGTACATGTCGAAACGCGGCTGATCTTTATACAAGTGCTGCAGACTAATGTAAGTCTCACCATCTTTTTGGTTGTGCAACACCGCATGACGGTGCGAGAACGTACCACGGCCTACGTCTTGACCAGTAAAACGAATTGGGTAGCCTTCAAATAACAAAGTGGCGTACGCAGTTGTTTCTGCAAAGCCCCAGTTAATTGGCAAGCCACCGGCAGCCATTTTCTGGCGATCTTCAAGGATTTTAGTCACCTGACGCTGAACCACGAAACCATCTGGGGTTTCCTGCATTTTCAGAGCCAGCTTCTGCAATGTTTTCAGATCAAAACGCGTATCAAAGCGCGGGGTCCACTTGTGCCCTAGGTACGGGCGCCAATCAACAAATAACTCTTTGTTTGGCTCTTTTACCAAGCTTTGTACAACGTGTAAGCCGTTGTCCAGTGCTGTGCGGTATTCGTTAGCGAGCGCTTCCACTTGCTCAGTTGTTTGCACTCCATCTTTAATCAAAGCATCAGCATAGAGCTCACGGGTGGTGCGCTGCTTGCTAATTAACTTATACATTAAAGGCTGAGTACCACTTGGCTCATCCGCTTCGTTGTGACCACGGCGGCGGTAGCAGACTAAGTCAATCACCACATCACGCTTAAATTCCATGCGGTAGTCAACTGCCAACTGCGTGACAAATAACACTGCTTCTGGATCATCACCGTTCACATGTAAAATCGGTGCTTCGATCATTTTTGCAACGTCTGTCGCGTATTCGGTGGAACGTGTGTCTTCGCGCTTATTGGTCGTAAAACCAACTTGGTTGTTGATCACAATACGAATTGTCCCGCCGGTTTTGTAACCACGGGTTTGCGACATTTGGAAAGTTTCCATCACCACACCTTGACCTGCAAACGCAGAGTCACCGTGAATGGTAATAGGCACAACTTTGTCGCCAACTGGATCGTTACGACGGTCTTGACGGGCGCGCACAGAACCTTCCACAACTGGAGAAACAATCTCAAGGTGTGAAGGGTTAAAGCTCAGCGCCAAATGCACTTCGCCGCCTGGGGTCATCACGTTGGAAGAGAAACCTTGGTGATATTTAACATCACCTGAAGTTAAGCCTTCAACACGCTTGCCATCAAACTCATCGAAAAGATCACGGGGGTTTTTGCCATAGGTATTGACTAGAACGTTTAGACGTCCACGGTGCGCCATACCTACTACAATTTCTTTCGCGCCGTATGAGCCTGAGCGTTGAATAATCTCATCCATTAATGGAATAAGGCTCTCACCACCTTCAAGGCCGAAACGCTTAGTCCCTGGGTACTTTGTGCCCAAGTAGCGCTCTAAACCCTCACCGGCCGTCAGTCGCTCAAGAATATGCGTGCGCACTTCTGGTGAATAGCTTGGACGGCTACGCACACTTTCCAAGCGCTGCTGGAACCAGCGACGCTGTTCTGAATCGACAATATGGGTATAGTCAGCACCAATGGTGCGACAATAGGTATCTTGTAAAGCTTGCTGAATCTCACGCAATGTAGCTTCTTCTTTGCCGATATTTAAATCGCCAGTACGAAACACACTGTCAAGATCTGCATCTGTTAAGCCATAGTGCTGTACGGTCAGGTCTGGCTGCATTGGACGCACCCATAAACCCAGCGGATCAAGCTGAGAGGCTTGATGACCACGCATACGGTAGGCTTGGATTAAACGGAGCACTTCAACTTGTTTTTTCTCATGTTCAGTGCTGATGCTGCCAGCAGACACTGGCTGAGCTCGTCTTTGGTTTTTCGCCAATAAGACAAATTGATCACGAACTGTAGAGTGCGAAACGTCAGTACTTAAACCACCGTTAGCCGGTAGTTTTTGGAAATAAGTACGCCACTCTTCCGATACGGAGTTCGGGTCGTGCAGGTAGAGTTCATATAGCTCTTCCACATAGGCAGCATTTCCACCGGATAGGTGTGCGCTGCTCCACATGCGCTGCATTACGCTTTCTTGCATGCTAGGTCACCCTTGATAAGGGGGACGCTACCGGCATGGAAACTTAACGGCCTTAAGTCACAAAAAGCGACTTGGATAAAGCCACTACGATCCCCGCAGATAGTCCGAGTACCAGCCCGGATGCCCCTGCTAGTCGTCAATTGCGTTCTAAAACAGCTTTGTAAACTGTTTTATCGTTTAAAGCCACCCATACGAAGGTACTCATATGAGTGGCTAAAGTATTTACAACATTAACTGCTGTAAATTAAGTACCACTCTGTAGCAACATGCTGCGAATATGACCAATCGCCCGGGTAGGGTTCAGGCCTTTCGGGCACACATTGACACAGTTCATAATATTGTGACAACGGAAGACGCTGAACGGGTCATCAAGACGCGCTAAACGTTCTTGCGTTTGTGTGTCACGTGAATCTGACAAGAAACGGTAAGCTTGCAGCAAAGCTGCTGGGCCTAAGAACTTATCTGGATTCCACCAGAATGACGGACAACCGGTTGAACAGCATGCGCACAAAATGCACTCATACAATCCATCTAGCTTTTCGCGATCTTCTGGCGACTGCAAACGCTCTATTCCTGGTGCAGGCGTATCATTTTGTAAATACGGCTGCACTTTTTCGTACTGCTTATAGAAGATGCTCATATCTACAGCAAGGTCACGAATAATTGGCAAGCCTGGTAATGGACGTATTACCAGTTTGCCATTTTTTACCACGCTCGAAAGAGGCGTGATGCAAGCCAAGCCGTTTTTACCAGCGATGTTCATGCCATCAGAACCACACACACCTTCACGGCATGAGCGGCGATAAGACATGCTCTCATCTTGCTCTTTAATCAGGGCTAGAGCATCCAGCACCATCATGTCTTTACCATCAATTTGTACATTGAAGTCTTGCATGAACGGTGCAGAGTTAACCTCTGGATTGTAGCGGTATACGCTTACTTGCAATATTTTAGGCAACGTCATCGTGATAACCCTTAATATTTACGTTCTTGGGGTTTAAAGTATTCAGCATCTTTTTCAACTGCTGATGAAAGTGTGAAGTTCACTGCACGTTTGCCCACACGCTTTTCCCCAGGGAAGTACATGCTATGGCATAACCAGTTTTCGTCATCACGACTTTCGTAGTCTTCACGAGCATGCGCACCACGTGACTCAGTACGAGCCTCGGCAGCAATTGCAGTTGCTTCAGCCACTTCAAAGAGGTTTTGCAACTCCAGCGCTTCAATACGTGCGGTATTAAAGGCACTGCTCTTATCAGTGATTTTTACATTTTCAATGCGCTCACGCATTTGCTCCAACTCTGCAATACCTTTCTTCATGTATTCGCCAGTACGGAATACACCAAAGTTATTCTGCATGCAGCTTTGCAGTTCTTTACGCAGCGGTGCAACATCTTCACCAGTGGTGCGCTCATTCAGTGCAGAGAGACGCGCCATTGAGCTTTCGATATCACTTTCACTTGCCGCACGGGTGTCAACACCTTCACGCAAGCTCTTCTCAAGGTGAATACCTGCCGCACGACCAAACACCACCAAGTCAAGCAACGAGTTACCACCTAAACGGTTTGCGCCATGCACAGATACCGAGGTAACTTCACCAACAGCAAACAGGCCTTCAACAATTTGGTCATTACCGTTGGCATCTTGCGCAATAGCTTGACCATGAATATTGGTGGCAATACCGCCCATCATGTAGTGACAGGTTGGTACCACAGGAATTGGCGCAACCACTGGGTCAACGTGAGCAAAAGTAATTGATAGCTCACAAATACCGGGTAGACGGCTGTGCAGAACTTCTTCACCAAGGTGATCGAGTTTCAGCAGTACGTGGTCACCATCAGGGCCACAACCGTTACCGGCAAGAATTTCCTTAACCATAGAGCGCGCAACAACGTCACGGCCAGCAAGGTCTTTCGCGTTGGGCGCATAACGCTCCATGAAACGCTCACCGTGCTTATTGATTAAGTAACCCCCTTCACCGCGGCAACCCTCAGTTACTAAGGTACCCGCGCCAGCAATACCGGTCGGGTGGAATTGCCACATTTCCATATCTTGTACAGGTACACCAGCACGCAACGCCATACCAACACCGTCACCAGTGTTAATCAGCGCGTTAGTGGTTGAGGCGAAAATACGGCCTGCACCACCCGTTGCTAAAACAACAGCTTTCGAGCGGATGTGCACAACCTCACCGGTTTCGATGCAGATCGCAACAACACCAACGACAGCGCCATCTTGGTTTTTAACCAAGTCAACGGCATACCACTCATTTAAGAAGACAGTGCCGTGCTTTAAGTTGGCTTGGTACAAAGTGTGCAACAGCGCGTGACCAGTACGGTCAGCAGCAGCACAAGTACGTGCAGCCTGACCACCTTTACCAAAGTCTTTTGACTGCCCACCGAATGGACGCTGATAAATGCGGCCTTTTTCAGTACGGGAGAATGGCAGCCCCATGTGCTCCAACTCATACACGGCTTCCGGACCAACTGAACACATGTATTCGATAGCGTCTTGGTCACCGATGTAGTCGGAACCTTTAACGGTATCGTACATGTGCCAGCGCCAGTCATCGTTCGGGTCATCCGAAGCGATTGCACAGGTGATACCACCTTGCGCAGATACTGTATGCGAGCGCGTAGGGAATACTTTAGTAACGACGGCTGTTTTATGTCCGCCTTGTGCTAACTGCAGCGATGCACGCATTCCTGCGCCGCCGCCACCAACAATAATGGCATCATAAGAGATAGTACGAATACTGGCCATGAATCAAATTCCCCACAAAATCTGTACGCCCCAGACGAACAGTACGAACATCATAATGCCGCACAGCGCTTGGACTAAAAATCGTACACCTGTTGCCCACTTGCCTAATGACATGGGCGTTAGATAGTCGGTAGTAACAGCCCAGAGTCCGATCCAGGCGTGAGCGCCCAGTGCCACCAAACTCAACAAGCTAAAGATACGCATCCAATTGTTGGCAAACAGGCCCTGCCACTCGGCGTAACCCATGCCCGGATTTGCAATAACATACCCCAGCAAAAACAATGAGTATGCAGCAAGCACCACAGCAGAAACGCGCTGCGCCATCCAGTCATAGAGACCAGATCGAGAGAAGTTTGTTACGTTAGTTACCATATCCAGACTCCCATCAATACAATCAGTACGGCTGAAATAATAAAGACTAACTTAGCACCTAGCTTCCCGCCTTCCAGCGTTTCACCGATACCTAAGTCCATAATTAAATGGCGAATACCGGCTGTTAAGTGGTACATCAGTCCAGAGAGAAGAACCCAAACTACGAACTTGGCCAGCGGGCTGGTCATGCACTCTTTAAACTCAGCAAAACCCTGCTCAGAAGCAAGGGATTTATCGAGCCCATACAACAATACTGCAATACCAAAAAACAGGATAACACCTGAAATCCGATGCAGAATGGAAGAGATGGCAGTGATTGGGAGTTTTATAGTCCTAAGATCTAGGTTTACAGGTCGTTGGCTATTCACGGCGTATTCACACTTAGAGAGCCCTAAACTGCAGGGCGAGTTGTCGGGAAGATACTTAAACAAAAAGTACCCGTCACCATTCGAGTGACGACCGTCAGTTTAGGCAAAAGCCTCTGCCGGTCAGCAACCGAGTATAGTGTAAAAAGCAGTAAAATGACAACGCAAAAACATTCGCCTAAATGCGCATTGCCCACCTTTGACATTTAGCGTAAATATCTGTACTTGAAATTTAAGGCCAGTATAATTGCAGCCTTTTAATGGCTATACTGTGATTAAAGCAGTTCAAATTGACATAAGCGGTTATCCCACTATCATGTCGCGGGCCCTGCAGACAGGACCGTGATGATTCCAAGCATAACTAGGAGGCCACAATGGCTGACAAAAAAGCGCAGTTGATCATCGAGGGCACAGCCCCCGTAGAGCTGCCTGTATTGACTGGTACTATTGGTCCAGATGTTGTTGATGTGCGCAATCTTATTGCGAGTGGTTATTTCACTTATGACCCAGGATTTATGTCGACAGCGGCATGTGAGTCAAAGATCACCTATATTGACGGCGACAAAGGCATTTTATTACACCGTGGCTACCCAATTGAGCAGCTTGCGGCTAAGTCTGACTATTTAGAAACCTGCTATTTATTACTGCACGGCGAACTACCTAACCCTGAGCAGAAAAAAGAGTTTGTTGACACCATCAGTAAGCACACTATGGTCAATGAGCAATTAAAGTCATTCCTCAACGGCTTCCGTCGTGACGCCCACCCAATGGCAATCATGTGCGGCATTGTTGGTGCTCTCTCAGCTTTCTACCACGACTCTTTGGACAACAACAATCCAAAGCATCGCGAAATCTCTGCGCACCGCTTAATTGCTAAAATGCCAACTATCGCGGCAATGGCCTATAAGTACTCCATCGGCCAACCCATCATGTATCCACGCAACGACCTCTGCTACTCAGAGAACTTCTTGCACATGATGTTTAACACCCCTGCAGGCGAAAAACGCTTCAGCCCAGCGCTGATTCGCGCAATGGATCGCATCTTTATTCTGCATGCTGATCACGAACAAAACGCGTCCACCTCAACTGTACGCCTTGCCGGCTCTACAGGCGCCAACCCCTTTGCTTGCATTGCCTCAGGCATTGCCGCTCTTTGGGGACCTGCGCATGGTGGTGCCAACGAAGCTGTATTGACCATGCTGGATGAAATTGGTGATGCGTCAAACATCGAGAAGTTTATCGCTAAAGCCAAAGACAAAAACGATCCATTCAAACTGATGGGCTTTGGTCACCGCGTTTACAAAAACTTCGACCCGCGTGCGCAAGTTATGAAGCAAACCTGTGATGAAGTTCTGGCTGAGCTCGGCGTAAACGATCCTAAGCTTGACCTCGCTATGAAGCTTGAAGAGTACGCCCTAAACGATCCGTATTTCAAAGAGCGCAACCTGTATCCGAACGTTGACTTCTACTCAGGCATCATTCTGAAAGCCATCGGCATTCCGACCAGCATGTTCACGGTGATCTTTGCTATGTCGCGCACTGTCGGCTGGATTTCACACTGGACTGAAATGCTTTCAAGCCCGTACAAAATCAGCCGCCCACGTCAGCTTTACACTGGCTACGAGCAGCGCGATTATGAACCTCTAGATAAGCGTTAATGCTTTTTTAGCAGGCCACCTAAAAGGCTGCGCAGTAATGTGCAGCCTTTTTTATTTGTACAGCCATTAAACACCAACAAAACGCTCTATGCAGTGGCGCCTTCTAACCAACCAATCAATCGCACCGCTTCTTCCTGGCTTGCCCCACAGACACTTAACTCAGCTTGAAAAGCTGCGCAAAACGCTGGGCGCTCAGGCAGTCCAAATAACTGACACAAATTATCTGCATTTAAATTCAAACAACGCTCACCCGCCTTCTTACCTTGCGGCATATTAGGCATCGGCGTATGAATAGATGGCGCAATACAGCATGCGCCACACCCTACCCGACACTCCATTACAACCCTTGCCCCATAATCAACCACCCACTAAAAGCGTAATTACTGCTTGGTTTTTAGCCGAGCAATTAAACTGGAAGTATCCCAGCGGGCACCCCCCATATTAATCACATCAGCATAAAACTGATCAACCATGGCAGTCACTGGCAATGTTGCACCATTACGACGCGCCTCTTCTAGCACTATGGCGTAATCCTTACGCATCCACTCCACAGCAAAACCAAAATCAAACTCACCTGCCAGCATGGTTTGATAGCGATTTTCCAACTGCCACGACTGCGCTGCACCTTTACTAATCACTTGCATTGCCGCATCCGCATCTAAACCTGCGCTTTGTGCAAAATGCAACGCCTCCGCCAAGCCTTGCAACAGCCCACCGATACAAATCTGATTAACCATTTTAGTCAATTGCCCGCTACCGACCCCACCCATCAGACGCTGCATCTTTGCATAACAGGCTAAAACTGGCGCGACACGCTCATATACGCTTTCTTCGCCGCCAACCATTATTGTTAGCGCCGCATTCTGCGCCCCAGCCTGCCCTCCAGAAACTGGCGCATCTAAAAAATCGAAGCCGTGCTGTGTTGCCGCTACTGCCAACTGCCTTGCAACTTGCGCCGATGCTGTAGTGTGATCAACAAACACACTGCCCGCCGCCATCGCCTGAAAGGCCCCCTGCGCACCCAAAGTCACCTCACGCAGGTCATCATCATTTCCCACACAACACATGACAAAATCAGCTTGCAAAACTGCTAGCGCCGGAGTCTGCGCAAAAGCGCCAGAATACTCCTCCACCCAGCGCTGCGCAGTCGCCTCAGTACGGTTGTACACAGTGACAGCATGCCCCTGCTGCGCTAAGTGCCCAGCCATGGGGTAGCCCATAGCACCCAACCCAATAAACGCAATACGCGCCATAATTCACCACCATTTATTTAGTATATTATTGCCCCACAGCCACTACGGACTTAATAGTGACGCCTACTGAGCGCACAGTTATGCTATAAGACTTAAAACTCAAGAGTAATGCTGTCGCTTAGCATTAAGCAATATCAATTAGCCTTACCCGCGCCCGCTCTGCACTTATATGAGCCTAGCTTTGCTTTGGAAAAAGAATGAACTTATCGAACATTGACCTGAACCTATTCATTGTTTTTGATGCCATTTATACCGAAGGCAATCTCACCCGCGCTGGGCAAATTATCGGCATCACCCAGCCTGCTGCCTCGAACGCCCTAGCGCGCCTGCGGGACACCTTTAATGACCCTTTATTCATCCGCACCGCACAAGGCATGACGCCCACCCCCTTAGCCCAAAATATTATTGCGCCGGTACGTAGCGCTCTACAGCTACTACGCGGCTCAGTACATGACAGCAGGGTCTTCGACCCAAGCCAGGCCAATAAAACTTTCCGCCTGAGCATGACTGACTTAATTGAAGATATTTTGCTGCCAGCAACATTCCAGCGCCTGCATAAAACAGCCCCTAATGTGCGCATTGAAAGCCTGCTCGCCCGCCGTCGCGAGACAGCCAAAGAACTGGCCGCTGGCCACTTAGATTTCGCCATTGATATTCCGCTCAACAGCGACCCACAACTGCTGCATACCAAACTTCTCGAAGACCGCTACGTCTGCGCTATGCGGAAAGGACACCCGCTTTCTGCGCATAAGAAAATCTCACTGCAACACTATTTAAATGCGCAGCATATCCAGATTTCCTCGCGGCGCAGCGGCCTCGGCCCTG
>JAAYTE010000044.1 GCA_012518175.1 Gammaproteobacteria bacterium
GCACCACCTAACGCTACCAGCAAAAAATTTATCATTGCGCTCCTCGGCGCTGGCGGGGACTGCGCTGATCTAGATTTTTCAGATGCTGCAGCTTCTCGCCAATTTTAATTTCTAGGCCGCGGGCCGGTGGCTGATAGTACTGACGCGGCGCCAGCTCTGCGGGAAAATAGTTTTCTCCAGCTGCATAGGCATCCGGCTCATCATGGGCGTAGCGATACTCTTCGCCATAACCCAGCTGCTGCATTAACTTAGTGGGAGCGTTACGCAAATGCACTGGTACTGCCAGTGAGCCAAAGCTCTGCGCATCTTGGCGTGCTGCTTTATAGGCCATATACACAGCGTTACTTTTTGGGGCGCAGGCTAAATACGTGATGGCCTGCGCCACCGCCAACTCCCCCTCAGGACTGCCCAAGCGCTGCTGCACATCCCAAGCAGACAAGCACAGCGTTAGCCCACGCGGATCAGCGTTGCCGATGTCTTCGCTGGCCATACGCACCACACGCCGCGCGATATACAAGGGATCACAACCGCCATCGAGCATACGCGTGTACCAATACAATGCTGCATCTGGATTGGAGCCGCGCACTGACTTATGCAAGGCAGAGATTTGATCGTAAAAAGCCTCGCCGCCTTTATCAAAGCGGCGCATGCTTTCGCCGAGAATATTGCCCAGCAAGTCCACATCTATACAGCCGCCATCTTCAACCAAGTCAGCGGCGTTTTCTAACAAATTCAATAAGCGTCGGCCATCGCCATCAGCAGCGCGAAACAACAACTCTTGCGCATCCGGCTCCACTCGCAATTGACGCTCACCCAGGCCCTTTGTTTCATTGAGCGCACGCTGCAATAACAGTTGTAACGCTGCATCATCCAGGCTTTGCAGGACATACACGCGCGCACGGGATAACAAAGCATTGTTTAGCTCAAAGGACGGATTTTCTGTGGTAGCACCAATAAAAATAAAGGTGCCGTCTTCCACATAGGGTAAGAAAGCGTCTTGCTGGCCTTTATTAAAACGGTGCACTTCATCGACAAACAAGATGGTGCGGCGACTGTACTGCGCCGCCTGTTGCTTAGCTTCTTGCACTGCTTCGCGAATTTCTTTGACCCCAGACAACACCGCCGACAGGGTAATAAAGTGCGCATCACTGACCTGCGCCAGCAAGCGGGCCAAAGTGGTTTTTCCTACTCCCGGTGGCCCCCAGAAAATCATTGAGTGTAAAGCCCCTTGCTGCAGGGCCTCACGCAGCGGCTTGCCAGCAGCCAAAATATGCTGCTGGCCGACATACTCATCCAGATTACTGGCACGCAAACGCGCAGCCAGTGGTTGGGCTATCGGCTCACTGCTAAACAGTTGCACTGCTACTCCTCAATAACATCAACGCCAGCCGGCGCTTCAAAAACAAATTCACTGGCGGCAATATCTTCATTTATTTTCACCCCCATAAATAAAATATTGGTGCGTTGGCCAACTGCATCTAGCAATTGCATATCGTTAATCACGCCATTGCGAAACGATAAGCGCAGGGTGTCAAACAAAGTGTCTTTCGCCGTTGGGGTTAAAATAAAGTCAATGACGGGGCCCCCCTCTTTGTAGGTGATGGTAAAATTTTCACTGATTTGTGATACATCCCCGGATAACAGCAAGGCTGGCGTATGGGTTAAACGCTGATCCATTTTTTGCACAGTTACTTGCAGCAAATCTGGGTCGTACAGCCAAACTTTCTCACCATTGGAGACTAACAGCTGTTCCAGCGGTGGATCCGTGTGCCAACGAAACAGACCAGGGCGCTGCAAGACCATTTGCCCAGAGGCTTCTTGCAGCTGAGTGCCGGTTGAGTCCAGCGTTAATTGAGAAAAAGTACCGCTAATGGTTTGGGTTTGACTCAATAGCTCACTGAGTTTATTGGCCGCGCGTTGTTGCTCACTGTCTTCAGCGTACGCAACAGGCAGCAGCACTGCAGCGCTAAGAACAACGCTGCCCAACAGGCTTACTAAGCTTTTATAGATTGTGCGCATAAAAATTCTCTTGATCTAACCTAAAATAGCAGCCTCAACCCAACTTAGGTTAAGGCCATTGTCTAGCTGTCATGCTCAATCGCGCACCGGCGGCGGTGCAATCACTTCCCGCGTGCCATTGTGCGCCGCAGCGGATACCACACCAGCCATTTCCATGGCTTCCACCATACGCGCAGCACGGTTATAGCCTACTTTAAACTTACGCTGCACTGAAGAAATCGAAGCGCGACGGGTTTCCGTGACAAAGTTAACCGCTTCGTCATACAACGGATCATCTTCATCAACACTCTCGCGGCCACCTTCAAACCCACTGCCCGCCTCTTCTACACCAGCGAGGATATCCTCAATATAGTCAGGCGCGCCACGCAGTTTCCATGCATCCACTACTCGGTGTACCTCTTCGTCAGAGACAAAAGCACCATGCACACGAATCGGCAAACTGGTGCCCGGCGGTAAATACAACATGTCACCATGGCCCAACAATTGCTCAGCACCGCCTTGGTCTAACACTGTGCGTGAGTCAATTTTACTGGACACTTGGAAGGCAATCCGCGTAGGAATATTGGCTTTAATTAAACCAGTTATCACATCCACCGAAGGACGCTGGGTAGCCAAAATCAAGTGAATCCCTGCTGCCCGTGCTTTTTGTGCAATCCGCGCAATCAGTTCTTCAACTTTTTTACCGACCACCATAATCATGTCAGCAAATTCGTCCACGACCACCACAATAGTTGGTAGTTTCTCCAGTAGCGGCGCTTCATCATCAATGTTTTCACGCTTGAACAGCGGATCTTCTAGCGGTGTACCTGCTTCTATACCGTCCTTAACTTTACGGTTAAAGCCCGCCAAATTACGCACCCCCATGGCCGACATGAGCTTGTAGCGGCGCTCCATTTCCGCCACGCACCAGCGCAAAGCATTGGCCGCTTCACTCATATCCGTGACTACGGGGCACAACAGGTGCGGAATACCTTCGTAAATCGACAACTCCAGCATTTTTGGGTCAATCATAATCAGTCGCGCTTCTTCCGGCGTGGCCTTAAACAGCACCGACAAAATCATCGCATTGACCCCAACCGACTTACCCGAGCCGGTGGTACCTGCCACCAACAAGTGGGGCATTTTCGCCAGATCAGCCATCACTGGCTGGCCACCGATATCATGCCCCAAAGCCACGGTTACAGGAGATTTAGACTCGGCAAACTCGGCTGTTTCTATCACTTCGGAAAAACGCACAATTTGTCGATCTTCGTTAGGCACCTCAATACCTACGGTAGTTTTACCGGGAATAACCTCAACCACACGAACACTGATCATTGCCATGGAGCGCGCTAAGTCTTTAGCTAAATTCGTGATGCGACTGACTTTAACCCCAGGCGCTAAAAGAATTTCAAAGCGCGTAACCACAGGACCTGGGTGCACCGATTCCACCTCGACCTCAACCCCAAACTCTCTGAGTTTAGCCTCCAGCAAGCGCGACATATCATGCAGGGATTCTTCTGAGTAACTGGGTTTCTTCTTTTCTGCTTTATCCAGCAAAGCCAGCGGCGGCAAGGTGCCAGCCAGTGCGTTATCAACCACCTTGGCTGCCGGCTTGGCTTTTTCTACAGCAGTACTCAGCGCCGGGGCTTGCGCGGCCAGTGGCGCAATAATTGGCTCTCGACGGTTCTCGCGCGCAGGCGTTTCATCACGCTTTAACGGACGCTCACGTACGCGCACTGCATCACTTGTTTCTGACTCTGCTGGGCTGGCCGCCAAACTCATTTGCTCATCAACTGCACGTAAACGCTGTTTCTCTTGCTTGCGCTCGTCCATTTCGCCCCAGATGCTCTGCGCCCAAGCCTTCGCTTTCTGAAACCCAAGCAAAGTGAGATTGCCCACCCCTTCCATGATTTTAAACCATGATAAATTGGCGTACACGGTTAAGCTAAATAAGAAGCAGGCCAGCAACAATAAGGTTGCACCTTCAATATTAAAAAACTGCGACAGCCCATCACCCAGCACTGCGCCGACAATATTAAAGTTTTTCGGTGCAACCTCTGGCAGCGGGAAATGCAAGTGAGTCAAGGCGGCGCCGGAGCACAGCAGCAACACAAACCCCACCGCACGCAAAGCAAATAACCAACCATTCCAAACAATGTGCTGGTAGCGATTCTGAAACACCAATACCGTTTTCAAGCCCAGCACTAAAGGAAATAACCAAGCAAAATAGCCCAGCGCACTAAACAGCACATCCGCAATCCACGAGCCAACATAGCCCCCAGCATTGCTCACTGTGTGCATATCGCCGGTACTGTTGCTGAAGCTGGAATCATTGACATCAAAGGTCAATAACACCATCCACAGATAAATACAGAGCACCGCCAGCAAAATAAGTACACCTTCTTTAAGGCGTAACTTGGCCTGCTCTTGCCATGTGTGTTTTTCAGATACGTGTGTATGCGTTGTGTTCTTCAAAAAAGAGTCCTGAATGGCCTTGACAGGGCAAGGCTCAACAAAAATATAATCAACATAAATGGTATCGAACAACAGGCCATTGTACGGATTTAAGCGAGTTATTTCACCTTAAGACAGCGCCAGCACAACAACGGCAAGCTCGGCATGAAATTCTATGGCATATAGCCTATCTTAACAGCGCATCCATTACGTATGTTTTACTGAGCATGGCTCAATCACGCTCGCACTTAATTTTCACTAAGGTTTTCTATGCTCACTTGGCTCAACCGCGAATCATTGGCCTTTCCTGCCCTTAATAAAGCCTTGCGCGAACCCAATGGCCTGCTGGCAGCTGGTGGTGATTTATCTCCTGCGCGTTTAGTTGCCGCTTATCGCCATGGCTGTTTTCCTTGGTATCAAGATGGCCAGCCGCTGCTGTGGTGGTCGCCCGACCCTCGCACAGTGTTATTGCCAGACAACCTGCATATATCCCGCAGTTTGCGCAAAGTATTACGCTCTGATCAGTTCAGCGTAAGCTTTGACCGCAACTTCAAGGAAGTTATCCATGCCTGCGCAGCACCACGAGACGATGATTACGGCACCTGGATTACCAGTGATATCCAAGCAGCTTATTATCAACTGCACCGCCAAGGTTACGCGCACTCAGTGGAAGTTTGGCACGCGGGGCAATTGGTGGGCGGTTTATATGGGATTGCCATTGGCCAGTTGTTTTTTGGTGAATCAATGTTTAGCCGCATGAGCAACGCGTCAAAAGTAGGTTTTGTTATCTTGGTCAACGCCCTGAAAGCAGCTGGCTTTGTGCTGATTGATTGCCAAATGCCCACCAACCATTTAGTCAGTCTCGGCGCTGGCAATATTAGCCGTGAAGACTTTGCTCAATACCTAGCCAAGTATCTCGACCAACCCAGTGACATGCAGTGGTCGAGCGAAACCAGAATAACCAGCAGGCTTAAGATATGAAGAGCTTACAACTGTACCTTGCTCAAGAGCACCCTTGTAGCTACTTACCTAGGCGCAGCGCTGGCTCAGTTTTTATTGATCCAAGCGCGCCGGTGACTGCGCAGTTGTACGGTCAACTGCTTGAGCAAGGCTTTCGGCGCAGCTCCAATAATATCTACCGCCCACACTGCGGTGATTGCAATGCTTGTGTTTCCGTGCGCATTGTTGCGCAAGACTTTGTCGCCAGCGCCTCGCAGCAAAAAGTCATGCGCCGCAACCAAGACCTTAGTGTGCGTGCCGTCAGCAGTGAATTTCGTGAAGAGCATTACCAGCTGTACCAGCGCTATATCGAACAGCGCCACGCCGATGGTGATATGTACCCACCCTCCATTGCGCAATTTAAAAGCTTTTTAACGTCTGATTTAGAACTGGTGCGCTTCTATGAGTTTCGTGCGGGGGAAAAATTACTGGCTGTCGCGGTGACCGACGTACTGCCCTCGGGCTTATCAGCCATGTACACTTTTTTTGAGCCTGAAGACCGACGCCGTAGCCTCGGCCGTTACGCGATCTTGTGGCAAATTCAAGAAAGTCTGCGCCTTGGCCTGCCCTACCTTTACCTCGGCTATTGGGTGCAAGACTGCCAAAAAATGAGCTATAAAACTCAATATCAGCCTTTACAAGGCTTTATCAATCAATACTGGCAAGCACTACCCGCTTGATTTGTATACAATACAGCGATTATTTCGCACCTATTAACAATCTCTGCGAGATGACATTTGGCCTTTTCTGGCTAAATGCGGCATAATACGTGTCGATTTTGCCTGAACGCATTGTGAGCGTCAGGTTTTTTATTTGTATTTTGAGGATTATACTGCATGTCGAAAGAAGACAGCTTCGAAATGGAAGGCACTGTCGTCGACACCCTGCCTAACACCATGTTCCGTGTGGAGTTAGAAAATGGGCACGTCGTTACTGCGCATATTTCCGGGAAAATGCGTAAAAACTATATTCGCATTTTAACCGGCGATAAAGTTCGTGTTGAAATCACGCCCTATGACCTCAGCAAAGGCCGCATCACTTACCGCGCCCGCTGATTCATTACTGCAGCGTTACAGTCTTTCAAATCACGGTACAAGCACAGAGCTTGTACCGTTTTTTTGTTTCCTAGCGTTTTATATTCGCTGCCAACATCTAACTGCTGATACCTAACAAGGGCTTGAAACTGACGTGTCCAGCGCCGCTTTCAAACCCTCTTTTATTAGATTTCTGCAAGCACAACCCGTCAGTAACTCAAGCGCAAGCAATGCTGCCTGCACATCCCTGTGCCACTGCGCGCACAACAGTCACCGAACCAGAGTCGCTGACAGCGGTGATTCACGCTAAAGGTTAACCACCAACAGCACCATCAGAAGCTCATATCAACCCGCGTCCACCAGGTACGCCCCGCCTCATTGACCCGTATGCTGTTATCCACATAGCCAAAGCCAGCATTACCGGCAAGGTTTAAGTGTTCGCTGTAATTTTTATCAAATAGATTGTCGAGACCAGCACTGACCTTCCAGTTTTCACTTAAGCGATAAGCACTGTTGATTGAGAACACGCCAAAACCGGCGCTGGGGCCAAAATCTTTGCCGACGACATTACCACGGCCCTCGTCAATGCGATTTTGTGCTGCGACAACACGCCATAAAACAGAAGAGCTGAAGTTACCCTGCTCATAACCCAAACCAAAGCGCGCTTCCAGTGGCGGTATTTGCGGCATCGCACGACCATCTGAGCTGTTTTTACCGTAAGCATAGGCAAGACTCGCATTGCCCTTGATGTTGGCGGTGAACGCATAGCTGGCACCTAACTCAGCACCCATGATGCGCGCGTCAATGTTAGAAGACGCTTTACCCATACCGCTATAGTTGAACATGATGTAGTCCCGCACCTGCCCAGCGTAACCTGAAAGCCAAGCATCTATTGGCCCCTCACTGTATTGCAGGCCAAAATCGACTTGAGTGGTTTTTTCTGGATGAGTTCCTTTAAACGCACCGGGCCCGCCTGAAAAAAGCTCCCAATAATCAGGAAAACGCTGGCTATGGCCTAAACCAATATAAGTGGTGGCCGCAATAGCTTGCAGGTCCTGCTCATAACGCACGAAACCGCTCGGTAATGTAGTACTGCGTTTTTCTGTGTCGGACTTATTACGAAAATCCTGCGATTCAACCCGGTCAACACGCAAACCGCTGATCAAACGCTCTCCACCTGCCAGCTGCCAACTCAACTCACTGAATAGGCCATACTGATGAAAATCAGCATCTTTATTCCATGCTTTGTGCTTGTAATCAGAATTAAAACCATGGCTCATTCGCTTACGATGCTCGTTTTTCTGCGCATCAACACCCGCAATTATTTCCAAGTTTTCCCACTGCCACGTACTGCTGATACGCGCACCTAGGGTACGACGATCAACATTACTGGACATCGGCATTTTCATCATGCCGCTCGGTTTAAAATCACGTAAACGAAAATTATCCATCACATGATCCGCATAGTTGTAATACACCTGCGCTTCCAAAGCCGCCCAAGTATCGGTTAAGTTGCTCTGTTTAAAGCGCAAACCTAAACTTTCGCGCTCAAACTGAGTGCCGTCCATGCCGCGCCCCGCATAACGCGACTCGCCATCGCCTTTACCTGCGGTTAACTCCAGCAAAGTATCGTCAGTGGGGGTCCAGCCTAGAATCAAATCGCTGTTCCACTTATTCCAACGTGAAGGGACACGATGGCCAGCGCCATCATTGTAGTCATGAGCTTTCGAGCCGTTGGCAATAAAGCGCGCATAGCCTTCACGACTGCCTGCAGCAGCATCGATACTGCGATCAAAGCGGCGATTAGAACCCACCAACACATTACTGTTTAATCGATAATCTGGCTCAGTAAAATCTTCTGGCTCACGCTCAAACAACACTGTTGCTGCCGAAGCACCCGGCCCCCATAGCACCGTTTGCGGGCCTTTAATCACCGTCAACTTATCGTAGGTCTCTGGGCTGATATAGGAACTGGGGGAATCCATTCGACTGGGGCACGCACCGAGCATTTCACCGCCATTGGTCAGCAGTTTTAAACGCGAACCAAACATGCCACGAAAGA
>JAAYTE010000272.1 GCA_012518175.1 Gammaproteobacteria bacterium
GCCGTGGCTCTAAAAGCCTGCATTGTAATATTCTCAAAAATCAGAATGCTTTGAATGAAACTTGCATAAATAGAGCAGGCAACACAAAAGATTAACGAGTATCTCCCTTGTGCAGCGGCAAGCGCAGCCAAGGATGGCGAGGCGCCCGAATCGAGTCTGGACGGCTTGTTGAGGGCAAAGCAGCATAAGAGTGGTACGGTGTGCGTGTTTCTCTCCATGGCTCTCCTGCATAAAATCTAGATTTACTGCTAAAATGGCTGCCTATTCTAAGGTGGTTAGTTATGGATCCAAGAAGTCAGGTTTTGCTGCGCAATATTGAACTGCTGCAAGGGAAGGTTGTATTAGCTGGCTTGCCTGCTGATGAGTTGCTGGCAGAGCTACCTAACGCGCAGGGTTGGAGCTGGCATGCGGGCGAGTATGAGTATTTGAGTCAGCGTTTTGCTGAACGCTGTACTTTTTCTACTCAGTTGTCTGGAGAGCAATACTCTGCAGCGGTATTATTTTTACCCAAGTCACGGGAGCTAACCGAATACTTATTACATGAGTTAGCGGCAAAGCTTGCTGGCAGTACAGTTTTTTTAGTCGGTGAGAAACGTGCAGGTTCAGAACGAGCAGCTAAACAGCTCGCTGCTTTTGGCCGCACCAGCAAAGTGGATAGTGCTAGGCACTGTCAGCTGTGGCGCTGTGAAGTCGCTGCTAAACCAGAGCAGCCAAATTTAAATGCGGCAAGTAAAGAGTTCATAGTTAGCTCAGGTGAGTTGTCGGTTGCTGTGCATACGGTGCCTGGTGTGTTCAGTCATGGGCGTCTTGACTTAGGCACTCAGCTACTCTTGGAGTGTCTAGCTGGATTGCCTGCAGGGCACTACCTGGACTTTGGTTGTGGTGCTGGTGTGGTAGGCTCTTTCTTGAAAAAAACCTACCCAGATGCGCAAATCACTCTGCTGGATGTGGATGCTTTTGCGATTCACAGTAGCAAGCTCACTTTAGCAGCCAATCAACTCGAAGCTGTAACTCTTGCAGGTGATGGTATTCATGCTGCACCTAAGCAACTTGCTGCGATTGTAAGCAATCCTCCCTTTCATCAAGGGGTGCATACGCAGTATGAAACCACAGAAACAATGTTGCGTGAGGCGGCTATACACCTGCAACCCGGTGGTGAGTTGCGTATCGTAGCCAATAGCTTTTTAAAATACCCGCCTTTGATCGAAAAACACCTAGGGCCATGCAGTGTATTGGCCGAACGCGATGGTTTTAAAGTCTATCGTGCGGTGCGTAATTAACTGATTGCCCCTATATGTATGACTCAATTTTAAAAGGACATAACGTGACTGAGAACGCTTTTGTATTCGATGTGGCAGGTGCTGAACAATTTGAGCAGCTTGTGGTGCAAAACTCATTGCATAAGCCCGTATTAGTCGACTTCTGGGCGCAGTGGTGTGCGCCTTGTAAAGTACTGATGCCTTTGTTAGAGAAGATTACCGCTAGCTATGCGGGTGAGTTGTTGTTGGCGAAGGTGGACTGTGATGTTGAGCAAGAGATTGTTGCTCGTTTAGGCGTGCAAAGCCTGCCCACTGTGGTCTTGTTTAAGGATGGTAAACCGCTGGATGGTTTCACTGGAGCGCAAAGTGAAGCAGATATTCGCAGCATGCTGGCCAAGCATGTGGCTGAGCCAGCAGCAGTAGAAGAAGATCCGGTGCTGGCTGCGCAAAGTCTTTTTGATAATGATGAGTTTGCCAAGGCTGAAGCATTACTCAAAGAGTTGTTGTCGGGTGATGATCAACAGCCAGCAGCATTACTATTGTACGCTCGCTGTCTGCTGGAGCGCGGGGCTTTAGCAGATGCTGAGGCTGTGATTAACTCCGTAACAGATGAAGCACACAGGCATGCTGTGGCTTCGGTGCGAGCACAGCTAACTTTTTTACGTCAAGCTGCTGAACTGCCTGATATGGCGGATTTAAAAACTCGCTTAGCTAAAGACGGCAATGATGATGAGGCCCTACTGCAACTGAGTGTTCAGCAGTTGGCTCGACAGAATTATGAGCCTGCGCTGGATAATTTATTGCAGCTTTTTATCCGTAATCGCGACTTTGCTGAAGGTGCAGCACATAAAGCGCTACTGCAAGTGTTTGAGTTGCTGGGTACTGAGCATCCACTGGTAACGCTTTATCGCCGCCGCTTATATCAGGCTTTGTATTGATTAGCTTTAGCCCCGTGTTGGTGTTTTAAGTATGCAGCGCTTTTATGCGATGCTGGTAGATGCTTGGCAGCATGCGGGTACGCGTCAGCGTTTATTTGCCCTCGCGGTACCGATGATTCTCAGTAATTTATCGGTGCCGTTAGTAGCATTAGTCGATAGTGCTGTGATTGGACGTTTGCCCCATGCCTATCAATTGGGTGCTGTTGCAGTCGGCGGCAGTATTTACACCATGTTGGTCTGGACCTGTGGTTTTTTGCGCATGGGCGTCACAGGCTTTGCCGCACAGGCAGCGGGACGCAATGACGGCCAAGCATTACGCTATGTATTATTGCAAAGCTTGCTGCTGGTGGTGGTTCTAACTGCGCTATGTGTGGCTATTATTTTACCTTTATTGCCGCAGATTTTAGTCTGGATGGATACTTCTGGGGACTTGCAGGCTTTAGCTCAGCAATATGTCTTAATTCGCTTATACGGTTTACCAGCAGCCTTGCTAATGCATGTTTTAGCCGGTTGGCTGTTAGGTTTGCAAAATGCACGTGCTGCGCTGTGGATGTTGCTTCTGGCGAACTCGATTAATATTGTTTTAGATATTTACTTTGTCTTTGGGTTGCAGTGGGAAATTGCTGGGGCAGCAAGAGCTTCGGTGATCGCTGAGTGGTCAGGAGCTGTGTTGGGGTTGCTGTTGGCTTGGCGCTATGTGGATAAAGGACCTTTACTGAATTTCTGGCGACACTTATTTGCTTGGCAGAATTGGCGGCCTTTGTTGGCGGTTAACCGCGATATTTTAATTCGAAGTCTGGCTTTGCAGACGGTGTTTTTTAGTGTGACTTTCCAAGGGGCGCGCTTAGGTGACAATACCGTCGCAACCAATGCTTTATTGCTCAATGGCTTGCTCATTTGCTCGTATGCTTTAGATGGGTTGGCGTATGCTTTGGAGGCGCTAACCGGACATGCGCTGGGGCAGCAAGATCGTCGAGCCCTGCAGCGCGCGCTCTGCTTAGTAAGTATGTATTCATTGCTGGCGAGCAGTGTGTTTGCGTTATTGTTTTGGTGGTTTGGCGATGCTTTTATTGCTTTGCAAACCAACATTGTCAGTGTGCAAGAAGCCGCCTCAGGCTATCTGGTTTATCTGGCTCTATTGCCGCTGATTACCGTCTGGAGTTATGTGCTGGACGGGCTTTTTATTGGCGCAACCCGCGCACGGGAAATGCGCAACTCCATGCTATTGGCGGTAATGGTTTGCGCACCGCTAGCTTGGCTCTTACAAGGCCTGGGTAATCATGGCTTATGGATTGCCTTCTTATTGTTTATGGCGCTACGTGCAGTATTCTTAGGCTTTAGCGCTAGGCATTTGCCCAGCTGGTTTGTTCCGACTCAAACAGGTTGAAGTTTGCGTTGTAATACCGCAGGGATTAAACATAAGAAACATAGCAGTACTAAGGGCCAAGACTGCCACTGCAGATATGGGGTCAGCCCTTGCATGGGCACCACTGAACCGCGTAGCACTGCTTGCTGGAACTGCGGTACGGTAGCGGTGATTTTACCCTTTGGATCAATTAGCGCGCTAACGCCGTTATTAGTTGCACGAATCATCCAGCGGCCTGCTTCTAGAGCGCGCATTTGGGCCATCTGTAAGTGCTGCATTGGCCCAATGGAAGTGCCAAACCAGGTGTCATTGCTGATGGTTAAAAGAATGTCACTTTGTGCGGCCAATTCTGTGGCAAATTCTGGGTAGACCACTTCATAGCAAATATAGGGTGCTATCTTGTAGCCCTTAGCGCTCAACGGTGCTTGCTGGCTAGGGCCGCGAGCAAAGTCTGACATGGGTAAATCAAAAAAGGCAATAAGGCCGCGGAGCATGTCTTGCAATGGTACATACTCACCAAAGGGAACCAGTTTTTGCTTGCGGTATTCTCCGTTGCTATCACCCAGAGTGGTCATAGCGTTGTAATAGCGTAAGTCACCTTTTTCATCATTTTGCCGTAAAGGTAAACCGGTAATTAATGCGGAGTCTTGTCGGCTAATAATACGATCCATGCTGTTGAGATAGCCTTGGGCTTGATCTTTTAAGATGGGTACAGCTGTTTCCGGCCAGATAATCAAATCGCTTGGTGCCGCATTTAATGTGAGTGATTGATACAGCAGCAGTTGGGCCTCAATTTGTGCAGGATCCCATTTCAGATTCTGCTCGATATTGCCTTGAATCGCGGTAACGCTTAAAGGCTCTCCGGAAGGTTGTGTCCACGCTTGCTCTTGCAGCCCTAGACCTAAGCACCAAATGGCAATGAGTAGCGCGCTTGTGCCGAGTCGATGCCATAGGTTTTTGCTTTGATAGAGGCTGACCAGTAGTGCGCTGGTTAATGCTAAGGCGAACGATATCAGCCAAACCCCGCCTAGCGGAGCAAGACCTGCGAGCGGGCCATCAAGCTGGCTGTAACCAATATAGAGCCAAGGAAAACCGGTTAAGAACCATCCGCGAAAAGCCTCAATGCCAACCCAGAGGGCGGCAAATGCAAAGGCGTCGCTTATGGATGCTGAGTTTTGTCGGAAAAAGCGCGCCCACAGCCAACCCAATAGGGCTAAAAACAAGGCCAATCCGGCAACAAACAACACCGTTAATAAAGCCGCTAAAGGTACAGGTGCTGCACCATAATCATGGATGCTGACATAGACCCAGCTGGTGCCGCTGGCAAACATGCCCAGACCAAACCACCAGCCCCGCACAGCCGCTTGGCGCGGTTTAAGTTTGCTTAAACCGAGGTACAGCACAATGCAGGCGACAAATGTTAGCGGCCACAGGTCAAACGGCGCTAAAGTCAGGGTGATTAGAGCACCAGCAATTAGAGTTAAGCTATTGCCGATCCAACCGCTACGTGTCAGCCATTGCATGGAAGTCTTCCTGAGATTTGGCAGCAAGCGGCATGCGCGAGGTCAGCGCATTAAGCCGCTTTGCTTAAGTTTTTTTATTGAGAGGGGTGATACGCAGTAGGTGTAGGCGTCGACTGTCAGAGTTAAGCACGCGAAAACGCATGTGATCAATTTCAATGGTTTCATTGCGCTTAGGTAAATGACCAAAGGCGCTCATGACTACGCCCGCGATGGTGTCAAACTCATCTTCCGAGAAGCCACTATCGAAAAACTCATTAAAATCATCCACAGGGGTGAGTGCTTTAACAATAAAGTCACCGGTCGGCAGAGGACGGATATAACTGTCTTCTTCCACGTCATGTTCGTCTTCAATGTCGCCGACTATTTGTTCTAGAACATCTTCAATGGTAACGAGGCCAGCAACCCCACCGTATTCATCGATCACCACCGCCATGTGATTGTGGTTGGCACGAAACTCTTTGAGTAGCACGTTGAGGCGCTTGGATTCTGGTACAAAGTTGCACGGGCGCAATAAAGTGCGTAAATCAAAATTGCTGTTATCTTTCTTCAGAATCAGCGGCAGTAAGTCTTTCGCCAGTAGAATACCTAACACTTCATCATTGTTTTCGCCCACTACGGGGTAACGCGAGTGTGCGGCATCAATAATGGATGGCAAAAACTCTTCAGGTGACTGACAGGCTTTGATGCTAATCATTTGTGAGCGCGGAATCATAATATCGCGCACTTGTAAGTCAGCGATTTGAATCGCACCTTCAACAATAGCCAGAGCATCATTATCGAGTAGCTTATTGCGGTTCGCTTCGCGTAGCAGTTCGAACAATTCTTTGCGAGTTTTAGGTTCTTGGGCAAAAGCTTGGGTAAATTTATCCAGCCAAGACTTGTGCCCGTTGCTAGAATTATCTTCACTCATGATGGTATTGGGTCCGTGTATTGATTATCGCGATAAGGGTCGGGGTAGCCGATTTCAGCTAGAAGTTGACGCTCTAAACTTTCCATTTCTTCCGCTTCCTCGTCATCTATATGGTCATAGCCGAGCAAATGCAAGCAGCCATGTATGACTAAGTGCGCCCAGTGGGCTGTCAGCGCTTTGTTTTGCTCGGTGGCTTCTTGCTCTACTACAGGCACACAAATGACTAAATCTCCCAGCAATGGGATATCTAAAATGCCGTCAGGTATATCTGCGGGGAAAGATAGGACATTGGTGGGGTAGTCTTTGCCGCGCCAAGTTGAGTTCAGCGCTAATCCTTCTTCAGCATCCACTAAGCGGATAGTCAGCTCGGAAGGGGTGTTGCGCTGACGCAAAGCTAAATTGCACCAAGCACGGACATCAGCTTCGCTTGGTAAGCGGCTGGCGCAGCTAGCAATTTGTAAATCAAGCTCAATCAAGGCTGTGGCTCTCTCGCTGTATCAGTGTTTTTGGCAGCGTCATGGCTGGCATAGGCTTCAACAATACGTTGTACCAAGGGGTGACGTACGACATCACTGGATTGGAAAAAAGTAAAACCAATGCCAGGTACATCTTGCAGCACTTTGCTGACATGAATCAGGCCAGACTGTGTGCCGCGGGGTAAGTCGACTTGAGTGATGTCACCGGTAATCACCGCAGTTGAGCCAAAACCAATACGGGTAAGGAACATTTTCATTTGTTCAATGGTGGTGTTTTGGCTTTCATCTAAAATGATAAAGCTGTTACTGAGCGTACGACCGCGCATATAGGCCAGCGGGGCAACTTCAATAACCTGCTTCTCGATTAAGCGAGTGACATGCTCGAAGCCAAGCATTTCATATAAGGCATCGTAGAGCGGGCGCAAATAAGGGTCGATTTTTTGTGATAAATCACCGGGTAAGAAGCCCAGCTTTTCACCCGCTTCCACCGCTGGGCGCACCAGTAAAATACGTTGTACTAACTCACGTTCTAAGGCATCAACTGCACATGCTACTGCCAGAAAAGTCTTACCGGTACCGGCAGGGCCTACTCCAAAGTTAATGTCATGGGCCAGAATAGACTTAACGTAGTTTTGTTGGTTCTCACCACGGGGCCGGATCGCGCCTTTACGGGTGCGCAAGCTGACCGTGTGTTGACGTGCCGCAGGTGGGCTCGATAGCTCTTGCATGCTTGATTCTTGTAGGAACAAGTGCACAGTCTCTGGGGTTAAATCAGAGTGTTTGGTTTCACGATAGAGACGGCGCAGCAGTTGTTCAGCGGTGCGGGTCTGCTCACGTGGACCCAGTAGCTCAAACTGTTCTGCGCGGTTACGTATGGTGATATTTAACCGTTGCTCGATTAAACGTAAGTGCTCGTCATACTGGCCACACAAGTTAGCAAAGCGTGCAGCAGCAAAAGAATCGAGAGTAAAGCGATGGATATCAGTTGAGGTGTTCAAGAGTTTGAAATGTGCCTATTTAACAATTTAAGTGTCTAGGATACCGCTGCAAATGCAAAGCGGGAAGAGTTAAAAATGCAGAAATTCATTTGTGGCCTAAAGACGGCCGCAAACTGGCCGTCTGGTTATCGCTACTGGCGTTTTTAGACAATTAGTTGGCTGCGCTTTCACAGATCTCTGTAAGAGCATGAGCCCAGTGTTCTTGCGCATTTAAGCAGGGAATCAGGACCAGCTCTTCGCCGCCAGCAGCAAGAAATTCAGCACGGCCCTCGATGCCCAGCTCTTCTAAAGTTTCGATACAATCTGCAACAAATGCTGGTGACATAACTAGTAGTTTTTTCACGCCACGTGCGGCGAGCTCTTCTAGGGTGGCATCGGTATAGGGCTCAATCCATTTGTTGCGGCCTAAACGAGACTGGAACGCCACTGACCATTGCTCGGGTTTTAAACCTGCTGCTTGCGCAAAGAGCTCAGCGCTACGCATGCATTGTGCGCGGTAGCAGGTATCGAGCACTGCTTGGCTGGCTGTGGCACAGCATGACTTATCGCTTAGGCAATGTGAGCCTGTTGGATCCAGTTTTTTCAGGTGGCTTTCCGGTAAACCATGGAAACTCAATAGCAGGTGGTCAAAGTCTTGCTGTAACTCAGTTTCAGCGCTTTTGGCGAGGGCATCAATGTAGCGTGGGTCAGCGTAGAAAGGCGCAACGATATTGAGCTTGATCGCCAGTTTATGCTGGGCAATGCATTGTTGTGCTTCTTTGATCGCGGTGGTGGTGGTGCTATCGGCAAACTGCGGGTACAGCGGGGCAAAGGTTACGGTTTTAACGCCTTGCTGAGCCAGTTCTTGTAAGCGAGTGCTAATTGAAGGTTCGCCATAGCGCATGGCTAAACGTGTGGGGCCGTGGGGCCATAGAGGGCGCACAGCCTCGGTGAGTTGCTCGCTAATTACCACTAAAGGAGAGCCTTCTGGCCACCAGATGGAAGCATAGGCTTCAGCGGACTTAGCGGGGCGCGTGACTAAAATGATACCCACTAATAAACGCCGTAACGGCCATGGGATATCGATGACATAAGGGTCCATCAAAAACTGGTTTAAATAACTGCGCACATCGCTAACTGAAGTTGAGCGTGGAGAACCAAGATTCGCAAGCAGTAAGGCGTGATCAGACATAGTATGCATCCAGTTTAAGTAAGACGAGGGGCAGCATTGTAAGGGGTTACGGCTAAAAAAGAACCCTTAACCCAGCTGCTTTAAGTGCGGCAGGGTGAGATTGCTAGTCACTCTGTGGCGGTTCAGGGCGGTATGCCTTAATAAAGAGGTCAATCACATCCTCAACTTGCTGGTGAGCATGGGTCACTGCAGATTCCGCTTGATAGCCCACGAGCAGTTGTAAGTTGCGGGTGCCTTTGAGCAAAATAAAAAAATGCTCGGCGGCTTGCTTGCAGTCTTTGATCTCAAGTTGCTTGGCCTTATCTATGTTGCGCAGTAGTTGTTCCATCTTATTAATAATGCGCAGTGCGGTGGCCTCGTAAAAAAGGTGTGATAAAGCTGGGTTGCTTTGTGCGTGACTGATAATCAGTCGGTGCATCGCGAGAGACTCTGGGCTATCCACTAAGGCTTGAAAGCTGTGGCCGACCTCTAACAAACATTCACGTAAATTGTTTGGTGCTGCGTCTGTGGGGCTCATAAAGAGCTGGGTCAGCTGGGTTTCGCACTTGGCTTCAATCGCCGCGCAAAAAAGCGTTTCTTTATCGGTGAAGTGATTGTAAACAGTGAGCTTAGAGACGCCTGCTTCTTGGGCAATGGCGTCCATGCTGCTGCCTTCGTAACCATGGCGCAAAAACAAGACCTGTGCCGCATCCAAAATAGCAGCGCCTTTACTTAAGTTTTTCGGGCGGCCTGGGCCAGCCTTGGGTATTTGTTTAGGCATATAAAATAAATAGTGAACTGATGAGTATAGTATCTTACTATACTTGCTCGATCATGTATTCCAGCAGCTGTGCTCAAAGGTCCATTTACTATGTTGCAACGTATTGCTTATGTGTGTGTGTGTTTATCGCTGCTGGTGCTCAGTGCCTGTAGCAATGAAGAGCCTGTCGCCAGTGTGACGCGCCCAGTGATGGTGGTGCAGCCGCAGCCATCCAATGAAATAACGGTTACTTTTCCTGGTGAGGTACGCGCGCGCTTGGAGCCCGAGTTGGCGTTTCGCTTGGGTGGCAAAGTCATCGAACGTTTAGTGGATGTAGGGGCTAAGGTTAGTACTGATCAAGTTTTGGCTAAGTTAGATCCTGAGGATGTGCGCTTGCATTTGGAAGCGATGCAAGCGCAGGTTTCTGCCGCGCAAGCTAACCTAGATTTAGTTAGAGCTGAGCGTGATCGTTATAAAAAGTTATTAGACCGACAACTGTTGAGCCGCTCGCACTTTGATAACGCACAAAATCAATTCAAAAATGGTGAAGCACGTTTACGGCAAGCTCAAGCTGAGTTGGAAGCAGCGAAAAATCAAGCTGAATACACACAGTTGCGTGCTCCATATTATGGCGTATTGGCGCAAGCTCGAGTTGAGGCCGGGCAGGTAGTCGCTGCGGGACAAACTGTGTTTGTCTTGGCGGTAGATGGCGAGCGTGAGGTGGCGATTAATTTACCAGAGCATGCCATTGAGCACTTTCAAGTCGGCCAACCAGTAGAGGTTGAGTTGTGGTCGCAACCAGGGCGCCGCATCGCTGGTGAGATTCGTGAAATTGCTCCCGCCGCTGATTCTCGTTCGCGTACCTACGCAGCGCGAGTGGCTTTTCGTACCGCGACCATTGCCGCAGAGCTAGGGCAAAGCGCCAAGGTCTATATGCACTCTGAAGCACCGGTGCAATACATCGTGCCTTTATCCGCAGTCACTGCCGATGCTGATCAACCTTATGTCTGGGTGGTGGATCCGGCAACCTCAAAGTTGCAACGGCGTAATGTGCAGTTAGGTGCTTTTGGAAAAACCTATGTACCAATATTAGAAGGCTTACAGGGGGATGAGTGGGTCGTGGCAGCGGGTGTGCATCTTGTGCAAGAAGGACGTGAAGTGCGAGCTGTGGATCGTGCCAATCAACCTGTCTCATTCAGTGTTAAGGAGTAATGCAGGTGCGCTTTAATCTTTCTGCATGGGCCCTTAAAAACCGCCCGTTAGTGTTATTTAGTATGGTGCTGTTAGCTATTATTGGCAGCATGTCCTACAGCACTTTAGGGCAAAGTGAAGACCCACCATTTACTTTTAAAGCCATGGTGATTAATACCGTGTGGCCTGGCGCAACTGCGGAAGAAGTGGCGCAGCAGGTTACTGAGCGCATTGAAAAGAAACTCATGGAAACTGGTGAGTTTGAAAAAGTTATTTCTTTTTCACGACCGGGGGAGTCGCAGGTTACTTTTGTTGCCCGAGATTCCTTAACTTCCAAACAAGTACCTGAACTCTGGTATCAGATACGCAAGAAAATCAGTGATATCAAACACACCTTGCCTCCTGGAGTGCAGGGCCCATTCTTTAACGATGAGTTTGGGACTACGTTTGGCAATATCTATGCGCTGACGGGAGAGGGCTTTGACTACGCAGTGCTGAAAGATTATGCCGACCGTGTGCAATTGCAGCTGCAACGGGTTAAAGATGTCGGCAAAGTAGACATATTAGGTTTGCAGGATGAAAAAATCTGGGTTGAGCTTTCTAATACTCGCCTAGCCAGCTTAGGTTTACCCTTACAGGCAGTGCAGCAAGCCCTGTCTGAGCAAAACAGTGTCTCAGCAACTGGTTTTATTGAGACTGAAACTGATCGAGTGCAGTTACGCGTCAGTGGCCGTTTTGACACTGTTGAAGAAATTCGAGAGTTCCCGATTCGTGTAGCTGAGCGTACTTTTCGCTTGGGTGATATCGCTGAAGTACGGCGTGGCTTTAATGACCCAGCCGCGCCCCGTGTGCGTTATATGGGCGATGATGCGTTAGCCATTGCGGTGGCTATGCGTGATGGCGGCGATATTTTAGTGCTGGGTAAAGCGCTCGAAGAAGAGTTTGCTAGGCTGCAAGATACCTTGCCGCTGGGTATGCAGTTGCGCAAGGTATCTGATCAACCTGCTGCGGTAAAAGAAAGTGTTGGTGAGTTTGTCCAGGTGCTGATTGAGGCGCTGGGCATCGTTTTGCTGGTGTGTTTTTTCTCGCTGGGTTTTCGTACCGGCTTGGTGGTGGCGCTGTCAATTCCGCTGGTGCTGGCGATGACCTTTGCTTTAATGAATTATTTTGGCATTGGCTTGCATAAAATCTCACTGGGAGCATTAGTGCTGGCGCTGGGGTTGATGGTGGATGACGCCATTATCGCCGTGGAAATGATGGCGATTAAAATGGAGCAGGGCATGGATCGCCTCAGTGCGGCAAGCTTTGCTTGGACCAGTACGGCTTTTCCCATGTTGACCGGCACCCTGATTACTGCAGCAGGCTTTTTACCGATTGCTACTGCGCAGTCCAGTGTGGGGGAGTACACCCGCTCTATTTTCCAAGTGGTTGGGATTGCCCTGATTGTGTCGTGGATTGCTGCGGTGGTTTTTGTGCCCTATTTGGGCGATAAACTGCTACCTGACTTAGCCAAGCTAAAAGCGGCAAAGCATGGCAGCAAGCACGGCGAGCATGACCCTTATGCCACTCCTTTATATCAGCGTATTCGTGCAGTGATTACTTGGTGCGTCAGTCATCGCAGTATTGTGATTGTGGTTACTGTGCTGCTGTTTGCCAGTTCTATTTTTGCATTTCGTTTTGTACCCAAGCAGTTTTTTGCTGACTCGAATCGCTTAGAGTTATTGCTGGATATTAAACTGGCGGAGGGCGCTTCACTTAAGGCCACACAAGCCAATGTGGAAAAAATTGAAAATCTGCTCAAGGATCGCCCAGGCATTGAAAATTATGTGGCTTATGTGGGCTCAGGTTCTCCGCGCTTTTACTTGCCACTGGATCAGCAGCTGCCGGCCACTAGTTTTGCCCAGTTTGTAATGATCACCGAAGGCTTAGCAGAGCGCGAAGAGGTACGGGCTTGGCTGATTGAAACCATGCAAGAGCAGTTTCCTGAGCTGCGCGCGCGCATTACCCGCTTAGAGAACGGCCCACCTGTGGGCTATCCAGTGCAGTTTCGGATCGTTGGCGAACACATTGCCGAGGTGCGCCAGTTGGCCCGCCAGACCGCTGCCGTGGTGCGCGAAAATCCCCATGTCAGCAATGTGCACTTGGATTGGGAAGAGCCGAGCAAAGTGGTGTATTTGCAGATCGATCAAGATCGTGCGCGGGCGCTGGGTGTGAGTACTGCAAGTGTTGCGCAGTTTTTGCGTGGCGCTTTGTCAGGCGCCAGTGTTGGCCAGTTTCGTGAAGGCAATGAGCTGATTGAAATACTGCAGCGCGGCACTTTAGATGACCGTGAGAACCTTGCCAGTCTTGGCAGCTTGGCAATCCCCACCGAGCACGGCACCAGTGTGTCTTTATCGCAAGTGGCCAACTTAGAATACGGCTTTGAAGAAGGTGTTATTTGGCATCGTAACCGTTTACCCAGTGTCACTGTGCGTGCCGATATCTACGGGTCACATCAGGCAGTTGATGTAGTGCAGGAAATCATGCCGCATTTACAGGTTGTGCGCGATGCCTTGCCGGCTGGCTACTTACTGGAAGTGGGCGGCACAGTGGAGGACTCAAGCCGTGGCCAGCGCTCAGTGATGGCTGGTGTGCCATTGTTCTTGCTGGTAGTGCTGTCTTTATTGATGATTCAGCTGCGCAGTTTCTCGCGTTCAGTATTAGTGCTGCTCACTGCGCCGCTTGGGTTAATTGGTGTGACGCTGTTTTTGTTAATCTTTAATCAACCGTTTGGTTTTGTCGCAATGCTGGGCACTATTGCATTATCAGGTATGATTATGCGCAACTCAGTGATCCTCTTGGATCAAATTGAGACAGATATAGGTTTTGGTCATACCCGTTGGCAAGCCGTGATTGATGCCACAGTGCGCCGTTTTCGGCCCATTACGTTAACTGCTTTAGCGGCCATTTTAGCGATGATTCCGTTGTCTCGGAGTGTGTTCTTTGGGCCTATGGCTGTTGCTATTATGGGTGGCTTAACGGTCGCCACGGTGCTGACTTTGTTATTCTTACCGGCGCTCTATGCCGCATGGTTTCGTGTGCGCAAAGAGTAAATTGTCGGCAAGTATCAGCTTTTTTCTGCCAATACTTGCCGCGCCTGCTCAGATGCTTGAAACTCTGTACTATGAATATATTGATTATTGGCCCAAGTTGGGTCGGCGACATGGTGATGGCGCAAACACTTTTTATGTGTTTGCAGCAGCGGCACCCTGGTTGCAACATTGACGTACTTGCGCCGGATTGGAGTCGGCCTATTTTGCAGCGCATGCCAGAAGTGCGCCAAGCACTTAGTTTTCCACTGGGTCATGGTGTGCTCGATTTGGCTGCGCGGCGTAAAATTGGTAAGCAGCTTAAAGGCCAGTATGATCAGGCAATTTTGCTGCCCAACTCACTGAAATCGGCGTTAACCCCGTTCTTTGCGGGGATACCTGTGCGTACCGGTTGGAAAGGCGAAATGCGTTATGGCTTGCTCAATGATTTGCGCATCTTAGATAAACAGCGCTATCCATTGATGATTGAGCGGTTTATGGCGTTGGCTTATTCGCCAGGTGCTGAGCTGCCTAAGCCATACCCTCAGCCGAGTTTGCAAATTGACAGTGCTGAGCGTGACAGCGCTTTAACTGAGTTTGCTTTACAGTTAGGTGACCGTCCGGTATTGGCGCTGTGTCCTGGTGCTGAGTTTGGTGATGCTAAACGCTGGCCCGCTAAGCATTATGCCGAAGTGGCTGAGGCGAAAATTCGTCAAGGCTGGCAAGTGTGGATATTTGGCTCGAAAAATGATCATCCTGGTGGTGAAGAAATTCGACAGTTTTTAATTCCGGGTTTACGTGAAGAGGTCTATAACCTAGCCGGTGAAACCTCGCTGGCGCAGGCCATTGATTTAATGTCCTGTGCCACTGCGGTGGTCTCTAATGACTCAGGCTTGATGCATGTGGCAGCGGCGTTGAACCTGCCTTTAGTGGCGGTGTATGGCTCAACCTCGCCAGAGTTTACTCCACCTTTGGCTGATAAAGTTGCTATGGTGCGCACCGGAATTGAGTGCAGTCCGTGTTTTGATCGCACTTGTCGCTACGGCCACTATGACTGCTTACGCTTACTGAAGTCGGAGCGAGTCATTGCCGCAATTACTGAGCTTGTTGGTACCCCTCTCTCCTTGCAAGAGCCTGAAAACTAGTGCGTGTACTGTTAATTAAAACCTCGTCCTTGGGCGATATTATTCATACTTTGCCGGCACTGACGGATGCTTGGCGTGCCAATCCAAAAATTCAATTTGATTGGGTTGTTGAAGAAGGCTTTGCGGAAATACCGCACTGGCATCCCGCGGTACAACAAGTGATTCCCGTAGCAATACGGCGTTGGCGTAAAAATCTTCTGCAAACTTGGCGTAACGGCGAATGGCATGATTTTAAACAGCGGGTGCACCAGCAAAAGTATGATTTAGTGATTGATGCGCAAGGCTTGCTCAAAAGTGCATGGCTGACCCGCGGTTTTAAAGCGCCGGTGGCGGGCTTTAGTCGTAAAAGTGTGCGCGAGCCCATTGCGAGCTTTTTTTATGACCGACAGATTACCGTTGCCCCAGGCTTGCATGCGGTGGAGCGACTTCGCCAGTTGTTTGCGCAGGCGCTCAATTACGCTGTGCCAGCTGAGCTGGGCGAATACAGTTTACACCGTGACAAGCTGGTCACCGCACAGCCGCTAGAGCCTTATGTGCTATTTCTACATGGCACCACCTGGGCCAGTAAACACTGGCCGCAAGCACAGTGGCGAGCCTTGGCTGAACGTTTAGTTGAGCAAAATATAGCTGTACGTATTCCCTGGGGGAATGCCACGGAAGAGGCCCGCGCCCATGCAATTGCCGAGAATTTAGCGGGTGTACAGGTGCTGCCGAAGTTGAATCTAACCGGCGTGGCGGCACAGATTGCTGGTGCGCAAGCCTGTGTGGCAGTGGATACCGGCTTGGGGCATTTAGCTGCGGCGCTGGATGTGCCTTGCATTTCTTTGTACGGGCCGACCTTACCCGGCTTAGTCGGCGCCTATGGGCAGGGTCAGGTGCATTTGTGTGCGACAGGGCCTAATGCCGGTTCTGGCGATCGGCACCTTGAGTGTTTTGCCAGTTTGCCCGCTGAACAGGTATTTGCCGTACTGCAACCCATGTTAAGCAACCCTCAACAGAACCAACTAAATAGCGCAGAGCCTGTCCTCGCAAATAAGGAAAAGTGCTGATGCAGCTTGCTTTTATCCTCTATAAATACTTCCCCTTTGGTGGTTTGCAGCGTGACTTTATGCGCATTGCCTTGGAGTGTCAGCAGCGCGGCCATAAAATACGTGTCTATACGCTGATCTGGGAGGGTGATATTCCCGATGGTTTTGATGTGCGGATTGGGCCGGTGAAGGCCTTTTCCAATCATCATCGCAATGAAAAGTTTCACCGCTGGCTGCAAGCAGATATGCAGCAGCAGCCGGTGGACCGAGTCATTGGCTTTAATAAAATGGCGGGTCTGGACTTCTATTATGCGGCAGATGGCTGCTACGAAGAAAAAGCGCAAACTTTGCGTAATCCCTTGTATCGCTATAGCAACCGTTATCGCTATTTTTCTGGTTATGAGCGCGCAGTTTTTGCCCCCGAGTCAAAAACCCAAATCCTGATGATTTCTGAAGTACAGCAACCGTTTTTTATTAAGCATTATCAAACTCAAGCTGAACGCTTCCATTTGTTGCCACCGGGTATTGCTCGGGATCGGCGCGCACCTATTAATGCGGATGAGATTCGCGCTGAGTTTCGTACTGAGTTTAATTTGCGTGATGATCAGTATTTGTTATTGCAAGTCGGTTCCGGCTTTAAAACCAAAGGTTTAGACCGCACCCTAAAGGCACTGGCAAGCTTACCCACAGAGTTGCGCGAACGTACTCGGCTGATAGTCATTGGTCAAGATAATCCTAAACCCTTTGTGGTGCAGGCTGCGGCTTTAGGTTTATCTAAGCAGGTGGATATTTTAAAAGGCCGCAGTGATATCCCGCGCTTTTTGTTGGGCGCGGATTTGTTAATGCACCCAGCTTATAATGAGAACACCGGTACCGTGTTATTGGAGGCTTTGGTGTCTGGCTTGCCAGTGATGGTGACCGATGTTTGTGGCTACGCCCACTACATTAAAGATGCCAACTGTGGTCAGGTATTGCCTAGTCCGTTTCAGCAAAAGCAACTCAACCAAGCCTTGCTGCATATTTTAACTGATGCAGGGTTGCGTGCAGACTGGTCAGCTAATGCGCTGGACTATGCCAAAACAGCCAATCTGTATTCAATGCCACAGCACGCAGCTGATATTATTTTAGCGGAGTCACCATGAAGCTTAAATTAGACGAACC
>JAAYTE010000045.1 GCA_012518175.1 Gammaproteobacteria bacterium
CGTGCAAGTGCCGTTTTCCCTCAGTGCGCCTTCCTGGCGCAACTCGGGTGCTGCGCCATCCCTGGTTTTGCTTGCCACGCCACCTGCGCGGTACTTATTGACCACTGATGCTGTGATCAAGTCGGTAGTACGGCTCTTTTAAAGCAGGCGAGCCTATGTGTGGTAAGTTGTTTTGCTTCAAATGCTGGGTTTTGCCGTTGCTGGTGCGCCCATAAAGCGCAGCAGTGCACTGAGCAATAAACCATACAGTGGAATAAATAGCAGCAAGCTAATCAATATCTTGATGATATAGTCCACTACGGCGATCTCGACCCAGTTGGCTGCCATAAAAGCGTTGCTGCTGTACCAAAAAGCGACCGAGAAAAACACAAATGTATCGAGCAAATTGCCCAGCACCGTAGAAGCTGTTGGTGCGATCCACCATTGCTTCAGCTGGCGCAAACGGTCAAAGACCTGAATATCTGCCAGTTGGCCTACCGCATAAGCAGCAAAACTGGCTAAAGAAATACGCAAAATAAAACTATTAAATACCAGTAGCGCCGCAGCACCGCGGAAAATACCCTCTTGGAATAAAACCGATATGGCGTAAGAAGCCAATAGCGCTGGCAGCATCACATAAGCGATGACGCGCCGAGCCGGTTGCTTACCCAGTAAGCGCACTGTGAGATCGGTAGCTAAGAAAATAAAGGGAAAGCTAAAAGCTCCCCAAGTGGTTTGCCAGCCAAATAGCTGCATGGGGAACTGCACCAGATAGTTACTGGCAATCACAATAAAAATGTGGAACGCAATCAGCGTCACCACCGCCGCCCGCTGACGGGGGCCGGTTAGAGCAAACATAAGACACCTTTTTGAATGGGGTGAGGGAACCATAGGCACCTAAGCTCGGTGCAGCGAGCGCGTATTGTACGCACAATGGATTACAAAATGTAGGGCGCGCTGCTCTGTGTTGCCGATGTTCGCGCAGAGTGGCAGATGCTGATTGGCCCCTACAACAATGCTGCATTGTTGTAGGGGGCAGGTTTGCTTGTGCGCGCTTTTCCTAAGCCTGATCAAGGCTGTCATTAAGCTTCGTTGCTAAGGTGCTAATGCAAGCAGCAAAACGCTGGATAATTTAGACAGAAAAGAGGGAAGTAAGATGAAAAAATATTCATTTGTATGGACTTTGGCTGGACTAGGTTTAGCAGTATCAATGAGCTTAACTGCACTGCCGAGTATGGCTACGGAACATCAACACCATGGTGTAAACACCGTTGAGTTGCAGCTCAATGCAGGACAAAAATGGCAAACCGATGCCCCATTACGCCAAGCTATGCGCGACATTGGCGCAGCGGTGAATAGTGCTTACGATGCTATTCATAACAATCAGCTGGATGCCGTCGGCTACGAGAAATTGGCCGCAGAAGTGAATCAGCAAGTGGCCTACATGATTGAAAACTGCGAGTTAGAGCCAGCCGCGGATGCGCAGTTGCATATTGTCATTCACCGTATGCTGGACAGTGCGCAGGTTATGGAAAAACCGAGCGCTATAGAAGAAAAGCGTGAAGGTGCTGTACAGCTGATTGGTGCACTGGAGAGTTATGCCAAGTATTTTAGCGATGCGGACTTTATCAAACCAGCCCATTAATGCGCCGCGCTTAATAAAGTATGGCTTTTTTACAGCGGCTGGCAGCAAGTTGCTGCTGCCGTTTCTATGGACTGCTGTTCAAGCCGCAAAACAGCAAGGCGCGGCCACTCGTCATGCTATCTAAAGCGAGTTGCAGCGCTGGCGGCGATACTGCTCCGGCGTGCACTGGGCATGACGCTGGAACATACTAATAAAGGCACTAGGGCTGCTGTAGCCCAAATAAAAAGCAATTTCCTTAATTGATTGCTGCGTCTCCAATTGCTCAATAGCGGCCAAAAAACGTAAACGCTGACGCCATTCGCCAAAGCTGATACCAGTCTCACGAATAAACTGACGAGCTAAAGTACGCTCGCTAACAAACACTCGTTCAGCCCATTGTGCGAGGGTGTCAGCATTGCCGGGTTCAGCGCGTAAACTGTCCACCACAAAAGAGGTTTGCGTACTGCTGGCATAGGGCAGGTAGCTGTGTTCAATGGCTGCTGCGTGCAACTGATCAATCAGCACCTGACCTAAACGCAGGTCGGCGGCACTCTGTGGAATTTGCACATCACGCTCAGCGAAGTTGTTGAGAATGGCTTTTAAAATATCATTCATCACTACGCTGCAGGCTTGTTGTGGTAAGTCAGCGCACAAGCTTAAATCCAGATAGACCGAGCGATAGACAATGCTGTGACGGTTATAAGCGCTGTGTATGGCGTGTGGTGGTATCCAAATGCCATAGCTGGGTGGCGAGATAAAGCGCTGACCTGCAACCTCTAATTGCATCACCCCGTGCGCACTGTAATTGAGTTGACCCCAAGGATGGCGATGGGGGTGGGCATGGCTGTGCGCGGCAAATTCATCGTAGCGAAAGAACAAAGGCGCTGGCAGTTCAGCAAACTCGGGGATTCTTAGGTGGTTTTTTGTGCTTTGGCTCATCGGTTGTCTGCAATCTGTGGTTGAGTGACTGAAAATCAGTATAGTCATTTATTCAGACAGGGTGATAATGGCTCACCCATTTAACAGGATGCTTAACGTGCAGTACGCTTTCCCACTGTTGGCAGTACTATTTTGGTCAGCCAATACCGTGGTCAATAAAATGACCGTTGGTGTGATTTTTCCTGCTGAAGTTGGGTTTTATCGTTGGCTGTTTGCCGGGGTTTTGTTTACGCCGTTTCTATTGCGCCCGGTGATCCGCAATTGGGCTAATATTCGCCCACATCTGTTGAGGATATTTGTGCTGGGTGTGCTGGGCATGGCGATTTACCAAAGCCTTGCTTACTTTGCTGCGCCTAAAACCTCCGCGACCAATATGGGCATCATTTTATCGCTGATGCCGATGATGTCCTTGGCGATGGCTATTATTGCTTTGGGCCAGCGCTTAACTATGGGGGCTATAGTAGGGGCGATATTTTCATTTTTAGGGGTGCTTATCGTCATTAGTCAGGGCAACTTGGCCAGCTTAGTGCAGCAGGGTATTAACCTGGGTGATGCGATGATGTTGATCGCGACGTTAGCCTATGCGCTGTATAGCACCTTATTGAAGTATTGGCAGATGGAAATACCTGCGTTACAACTGCTTTATTTACAAGTGTTAGTAGCGATTATTGTGCTGTTTCCGCTGTTCTGGTTCTCAGAAAAAGCTGGCTTAAATAGCGCGAACTTGCCACTGATATTATTTGCCTGTGTGTTTGCGTCAATTGCTGCACCTTTGGCGTGGATGCGTGCAGTGCGCTCGCTGGGGCCCAGCCGCACAGCAGTATTTTTTAATTTGATGCCGATTCTTACCATCATTATTGCTGCATTGGTGCTGTCGGAAACGCTGTCTTTGTACCATGCAGTGGGTGGCGGTTTAACTTTGTTTGGTGTTGTGTTGTCAGAGCGTTGGACGCGCCCATTAGGCCTAAATAAGTAATTGCAGAGCCGTCATTTAGAAGCAGATTAGCATGCCTGTACTGACGTGAATATTTTGCTATTAGGCTCAATAGTGTTATTGTTTCTGGCTGACGCGAATGCAATTGACAGGCAGCATTCGTGTATCTCCCGGTAATTACCGGCTTATGGCTGCGGGTTCCGCTCCAATACAGTTTGGTAGCTATTTGGCTAATGCGCATTGCATTTAGTCTTATCCGTCTAAAGCAGCAGTTCTTTTTATGCACTCACAGGGTTCATCTTGCTGATCCTGTAGAGTCGCTCAAAGTCGCCGTGCGTGAAATATACGTTCTGCTTGTCAAATTGGCGACGCTAAGGAGTAAGAATGTTTCAGTTTTCAATGACGAGTGCACTATTGATCCTGCTTGGGTTCTACGGTGTAACTTTCCTCTTAACGTTACTCATCGGTAAAAAACAAGAAAACGCTGATGGCTATATGACGGCCAATGGCTCAGTGGGTTATGGCATGTCAGCGGCGAGTATGACCGCAACCTGGATTTGGGCAGCATCGTTTTATGCTGCGGCCAGCTCCGGGTATAAATATGGCGTGTCGGGTGCGATCCACTATGGATTTTGGGGCGCACTGATGATTCTATTTATTTACCCCTTTGGCCGACGTTTCCGTAAGTTAGCGCCCCATGCGCATACCCTCGCTGAGATTATGCATGCGCGCCATGGTGCTTCCAGTCAAATGGTGCTGGCTGGCTCCAACGTGGTGGGTAGCGTGATTAGCTTAATGGTTAACTTTACTGCAGCGGGTGCTTTGGTGAGTATTTTGTCGCCATTGAGTTTCGTTCAGGGTGTCATGATTGCCGGTTTTGGGGTGCTGACCTATACCTTCTGGTCGGGGTTTCGAGCGTCGGTTTTTACCGATTTTGCTCAGCTAGTGGCAATGATTTTAGCCGCAGTGATTATTATTCCGCTGATTTTCTTTAAGTTAGGCGGGCCAACGTTATTTGCAACAGGCATGCCTAATCTGACTTTGGAACAACAAGACATCTTTTCCACTACAGCAATTTTAGAGCAGGGTGCACCTTTCTTTGTGGCCGTGCTGGCCTATGCCATTGGCAACCAAACCATTGCTCAGCGTTTATTTGCGGTGCGTGAGGACTTGATCAAGTCGAGTTTTATTACCGCCACTATCGGCTATGGCGCCATTGTGATTGGCTTGGGGATGCTAGGTTTCCTCGCGCTATTGGCGGGCGTTACTCCGGTTGATGGAGATTTAAATAACTTAATCCCACAAATGGCTGCCACGTACTTATCACCAATTATGGTGGGTATGCTGTTTATTATGGTGATTGGTTCTCTATCTTCTACTGCTGACTCTGATTTGTCAGCGTTATCGGCAATTGTAATGACCGATATTTACGCCAAGCATGTGGCAAAAAACAATCCAGACCCATTAAAAATGCTTTGGGTAGGGCGTCTAACCATGGTTGTGGCAGCACTTTTAGGTGTTGTTTTTGCCAGCTTAAAGTTAGATATTTTATCCATGCTGATTTTTGTTGGCGCACTTTGGGGCTCGATTGTTTTCCCAGTGATCGCTAGCTTGTATTGGAATCGGGTGACTAACGCAGCCTTTACTGTTTCTGTTGCGGTGTCATTCTTGTTATTCCTAGTTGTGCGTTTTTCCTGGCTGCCCATTGAAGGCCCAGTAGCCGTCTTTTTTGAAGTGATTGCCGCGGTAGGTGGCGGTGTAGTGATTGGCTTAATGACCTTTGGGTTTTTGGGTAGAGTCGCGGGTTTGCTGTTTGGTACCCTTGCCGCCATTGTGTTGGTGTTCTTTACGGTCGGATTTTTACGCGAATATATTGTTTTGTTGAGTTCGCTCACAGCCTATGGTGCGAGCACTATTATTTGCACCCTGATGACCTTGCGCAGCAAAGCGCCTGATTTTGATTTTGATATGATTAATAAACGGGTCATTGAATTTCATAAAGAAGCGAAAGTTTAAGGAGATTTAAGATGTCGGTATTTGGATTAACAGTGTATGTCATGATTTGGCCAGTGCTTTCGGCCATGGTGCTGATAGTGTTGTGCACAGCGGTGGTGATTGATGCGCGCAATGCCCGAGCTAAGGGTGAGTCGCTGATTTAACAGGCAGGGTGCAGCCTAACGCAAGCTAAGCAGGCATGTGGCTATGAGTCACTTGCCTGAGCCGTTTGTGGGCTATGGTCAGTCCTATGCTGATAATGCTCTAGTTTGCTCGCTGATTGCTTGGCTATAGCGTTGCTGTGCTTTTGCTGCATCAGGAGATGTATGCAGTACAAGTATGAATGAGTGCTTACAGAAGCGGTGCATGCAACAAACTCATGTTGTTATATGCAGAACAGTTATAGTGTTGGAGGGCTGTTGCTATTGCTTGAAGCCCGCGAAAAGCGGGGCTTTGGAGGTGGTGGGCCTGCACGGACTTGAACCGTGGACCAAAGGATTATGAGTCCTCTGCTCTAACCAACTGAGCTACAGGCCCCAGTTGCAGCGCATGATTATACCCGTGTGCTGCGAAGACGCAAACAAAAACCCCCGAAATTATCGGGGGTTTTTAGTTTTACTCATCAAGGAAGGAGCGTAAATGCTCGCTGCGTGATGGGTGGCGCAATTTGCGTAGCGCCTTGGCTTCAATTTGACGGATTCGCTCACGGGTCACATCAAACTGTTTACCAACCTCTTCTAGGGTGTGGTCAGTATTCATATCAATACCAAAACGCATCCGTAGAACTTTTGCTTCGCGCTCAGTGAGGCCACCAAGTACATCTTTAGTGGCTTCTTTGAGGTTTTCAACAGTAGCGATATCAATCGGCGATTGCATAGTAGCGTCTTCGATGAAGTCCCCTAGGTGTGAGTCTTCGTCATCACCAATGGGCGTCTCCATAGAGATTGGCTCTTTGGCGATCTTGAGCACCTTGCGGACGCGGTCTTCGGACATTTCCATACGCACACCCAGCTCTTCAGGAGTAGGCTCACGGCCCATCTCTTGGAGCATTTGGCGTGAAATACGATTGAGTTTATTTATGGTTTCAATCATATGCACGGGAATACGAATAGTGCGCGCTTGGTCAGCAATGGAGCGGGTAATTGCTTGACGAATCCACCATGTGGCATAGGTTGAGAATTTATAACCACGACGGTATTCAAACTTGTCGACAGCTTTCATCAAACCAATGTTGCCTTCTTGGATAAGATCCAAGAACTGTAAGCCACGGTTGGTGTATTTTTTCGCAATAGAAATAACCAGACGTAAGTTTGCTTCAACCATTTCTTTCTTGGCGCGGCCAGCTTTGGCCTCACCGATCGACATGCGACGGTTAATGTCTTTGATGTCAGCAATGGTTAGCGTTGTTTCTTCTTCCAAATCAATTAAGATTTGTTGGTTACGCTGAATTTCTTCTAACAATGGAACTAAGTTGGCTGCATACCGAGCTTTACCTTCGCTCAGTTTTACCGCCCATTCTAAGTCCACTTCATTGCCCGGAAACTGCTTGAGGAATTCGGCGCGGGGCATGCGAGCATCACGTACGCAAAGCTGCATAATGGTGCGCTCTTGCTGACGAATGCGGTGTAGTGAGCTACGCACATGCAGCACTAGAGCGTCATATTGCTTAGGCACGAGTTTAATCGGCATAAACAGCTGGCCAAGCTCTTCTAGAGCGGCGACCGCTTGCTTGCTATTACGCTTGTGCTTGAGAAGAATTTTATCAACTTTAGCAAGTTGCTCAGCAACTGCACCAAAGCGCTGCTTGGCTACCTCTGGATCAGGGCCGCCATCGCCAGCTTCTTCCTCTTCTTCTTCCTCTTTATCCTCTTCGTCGTCCTCTTCATCGTCATCAGCAGCTTTTTTCGCGGCTGCTGTGCTTTTCGCCGCCGCTGCTGCTGCCGCAACAACTGCGGGCTGAGCGATTTCATCATCGGGGTCAATGTAACCGTTAAATATATCGGTTAAACGTGTGCCTTCAGTGATGGCAGTGTCGAAGCTACTGAGAATACCTGCGACAGTACCTGGGAAGTGAGCGATAGCGCCCATAACCTCACGGATACCTTCTTCGATACGCTTAGCAATTTCAATTTCGCCTTCACGGGTCAGAAGCTCAACTGTACCCATTTCACGCATATACATGCGCACAGGGTCAGTGGTGCGGCCAATGTCGGTTTCCACTGCAGCCAATGCCGCGGCGGCTTCTTCAGCAGCAGCTTCATCGGTGTCAGCACCAGCCA
>JAAYTE010000273.1 GCA_012518175.1 Gammaproteobacteria bacterium
AGTTTAGATGATTTAACGCTAGACACGCCAAGTGAGCTCAGCAGCACAGCGGTAGCTGATCTAGACGCAGAGCTGGATGACTTATCAGCGCTGCTGGCAGAATCTGAACCTGCGGCAAAGCCAACCGATACAGATTTTGACTTTGATTTGGATCTGAACTTTTCCGAAACGCCAGAAACAGCAGAAACTAAGCCTGCAGAATTGGATGCTGGTGAGCTGCAATTCGATGGTGCTGACCTGCTTGCTGCAGAAAGCACTGAGCAGCCAGCAAGCCCAGAGCTTACGGATGACTTCTCATTAGATTTCGCCTTGGACTTGCCAGAAGAGTCCAGCGAAATCACTAAAACTGCAGCAGTAGATGACTTTGCTGAGCTTTCTTTAGATGACATAACCCTTGATCTAACTGAAGACAGCAGTGCTGATGCGCCTGAGTTTGAGCTGCCTGCAGACTTTGATTTAGCGGCCTTAGATGAGGTTGCTACGCCAGCCGCAACGACTGTTGACTTCACAGAGCAAATGGATGAAGTAGAAGATGAGCTGGATGCCCTCACTGCCAGCCTAACGGAAGAAAGCCAAGCCGCCACTGACTTTAGCTTTGATGAGTTAGAGCTTGATTTAGCCAGCGAGCCTGCAGCGCCGAGTACGCCTCAAGCTGAAGCTGAGCCTGCTAGCAAGTTGGATGATTTTGATGACTTTGCTGAATTGGGCGGTGTGGATGATGACTTCAGCTTCCTTTCCGGTACCGATGAAACTGCGACTAAACTGGATTTAGCGCGCGCTTATATTGATATGGGCGATGCTGAAGGTGCGCGGGATATTTTGGAGGAAGTTGTTGCCGAAGGCAGCAGTGCCCAGCAAGACGAAGCGCATGAGTTAATGAGCAAAATAGGATAATTCATGTCAGACGTAACAACGCCAGCGGCAGCCCAAGAGGCTGCCGCTGGCGTTTCTAGAATAGCATTAGGCGTTGAGTACAAAGGCTCCAACTACCATGGCTTTCAATTGCAGCCGCAAGGCACAGCAAGCATCCAAGGCCATTTAGAGGAAGCTTTGCAGCAGATAAACGCTGGCCTCCCAGTACGCTTAAGTTGCGCCGGACGCACTGATGCTAAGGTGCATGCTTGCGGCCAGGTGGTGCATTTTGATACGCCCATTGAGCGTCCGATGCGTGCTTGGGTGATGGGGGCAAACCGTTACTTGCCCAAGGATATCAGTGTGCTGTGGGCGCAAGTGATGCCGCCAGAGTTTCACTCGCGCTTCAGTGCTGTGGCGCGGCGCTACCGCTACGTGATTTACAGTAATGAGGTGCGCCCTGCGCATCTAGCGGAAGAAGTGACCTGGACTCACCAAGCGCTGAATATCGAGAAAATGCGCACAGCGGCGCGCTGCCTGGTGGGCACCCATGACTTTAATGCGCTGCGGGCTGCCGGCTGCCAAGCACATTCGCCAGTGCGCACCATCCATCACTTACAGGTGCTGGAGTTTGGTAAGCTGATTATTATTGATGTGCGTGCCAATGCGTTTTTGCACCACATGGTGCGCAATATAGCCGGTGTGTTGATGATGATTGGTGCCGGTGAGCGGCCAGTGCAGTGGGCGCAGCAGGTGTTAGAAAGCCGTGACCGTAAGGCGGGTGGAGTAACCGCTGCACCCCATGGTTTATATATGGTGCAAGTGGAGTACCCAGAGCCGTTTAAGCTGCCTGAGCGCTATCTAGGGCCACATTTTCTGTCCGGCTTAGCGGATACTTTTGGGCAAGACTAGAGGATCTTATCGTGCGGATACGAACTAAAATATGCGGCATAACCCAGGTTGAGGATGCCTTAATAGCTGCTCAAGCAGGTGTTGATGCCCTCGGATTAGTGTTTTATGCCAAGAGCCCAAGGGCTGTGACTGTTGCTCAGGCGCAGAAAATCATTGCCGCTTTGCCGCCTTTTGTCAGTACCGTGGGCTTGTTTGTAAACGCTTCACGAAGCGAGATTAATGCCATTCTCGACGAGCTGCCTTTGGACGTTTTACAGTTTCACGGCGATGAAACGGCAGCTGACTGCGAAGGCTTTGCGCGCCCGTATTTTCGCGCTTTGCGTATGCAGCCTGGACTTGATATAGCCCAGCTTGCAGAGCAGTACCAGAGTGCCCAAGGTATTTTGCTGGATGCTTGGGTGCCCGGTGTGCACGGCGGCACTGGGGAGCGTTTTGATTGGACGCAAATCCCCGCAAGCTTAGCCAAACCGCTAATTCTCGCCGGCGGTTTAAATGCCGATAATGTGGCGCAAGCAATGCAACAAGTGCAGCCTTGGGCTGTGGATGTGAGCGGTGGTGTTGAAGCCAATCGAGGAATTAAAGACGCAGATAAAATGCGTAAATTCTTATATGCTGTACAGATGAAAAATGCCCAGCTATGTGACGGAGCCCAGTAATTGGCCGTCAGTAGCTTGATTATCAAACAAAATTTATAAGGCACAGTGCACAGTCACTTGTCCCTAGGCGGAGTAGGCAACAGATGAACAACTGGTTAGTCGATAAACTAATTCCCTCGATCATGCGCTCTGAGGTCAAGAAAAGTTCAGTCCCTGAAGGGCTATGGCATAAATGTCCTTCCTGTGAAGCAGTCTTATATAAGCCCGAATTAGAAAAAACGTTAGATGTTTGCCCAAAGTGTGACCACCACATGCGCATTGACGCACGTACCCGTTTGGATATCTTCTTAGATGAAGCAGGGCGCGAAGAGATTGCTGCCGACCTTGAGCCAACGGACCGTATTAAATTCCGTGATAGCAAACGCTACAAAGACCGCCTCTCTGCTGCACAAAAACAGACCGGTGAAAAAGATGCTTTGATCGCCATGAGCGGCACTTTAGAAGGTATGCCGGTCGTTGCCGCTGCTTTTGAATTTGCTTTTATGGGCGGCTCCATGGGCGCTATTGTCGGTGAAAAGTTTGTCCAAGCAGCCAATGTTGCCCTTGAGCAACGCTGTCCGCTAGTGTGTTTCTCTGCATCAGGCGGTGCGCGTATGCAAGAAGCGTTGATTTCCTTGATGCAGATGGCAAAAACTTCAGCAGTGATTGCCCGCTTGCGTGAAGAAGGTATTCCCTATATTTCAGTCTTAACTGATCCAGTGTATGGCGGTGTTTCAGCCAGTTTAGCAATGCTTGGTGACCTCAATGTTGCTGAACCCAAAGCCTTGATTGGTTTTGCTGGGCCGCGCGTTATTGAGCAAACTGTGCGTGAAAAACTCCCAGAAGGTTTCCAGCGCAGTGAGTTCTTACTGGAGCACGGTGCCATTGATTTAATTATTCCGCGCCTTGAGTTGCGCCCACGCTTGGCGAGCATTCTGCGCCAGCTGATGGATCTGCCCACTATCCCAGTTGTGGAAGTGGATGTTGTTGCTGAAGTGGAAGAAGCTCCAGCCAGCACCGCAGATAAGGTATAAAGCATGCAAGCGCGCACCCTTGAGCAATGGCTCAGTTATTTAGAGCAGCTGCACCCCAGTGAAATCGATATGGGCTTGGCCCGTGTTGAAGCCGTGGCGCAGCGTCTTGAGTTAACGCGCATTGCTGACCAAGTGGTGACTGTCACAGGTACCAACGGTAAAGGCTCCACCTGTGCTTTTTTAGCCAGTTTAGTTGCCCAGCAGGGGCTTAAGGTTGGCGTGTATAGCTCGCCACACTTGTTGCGCTATAACGAGCGTGTGCGCATTAATGATCAAGAGGTCAGCGATCAACAGCTGTGTGCAGCTTTTACTGCGGTCGAGCAGGCCCGTGCTGACATCAGCTTAACCTATTTTGAAATGGGCACTTTGGCGGCGTTTTATCTTTTTGCGCAAGCCGAACTGGATGTGGCTATTCTTGAGGTGGGTTTGGGCGGTCGCCTCGATGCGGTCAATATAATTGACTCTGATGTTGCCGTTGTCACCAATATTGGCCTAGATCACCATGACTGGCTAGGGGATACACGGGATTCAGTTGCCTATGAAAAAGCCGGTATCTTTCGCCCTGGACGTCCAGCCGTTTGCGCTGATTTAGCTCCGCCCGAGCGACTGCTGACTCAAGCTGCTGTACTTGCCACGCCGTTATTGTTGCGCGGCCGCGATTTTGATTTGGCTGTCTCTGAAAACGATTGGCATTGGCGGGGTGTCGATCAGCACGGCCAACCCATACAGCTGCAAGCTCTGCCTATGCTTACTTTGCCCGTTGAGAATGCGGCGCTGGCTTTGCAGGTGTATGCTTTATTGGGTCTGAACTGGGATCAAGCTCAGTTATCTGCAGGGCTCAGTAAGGCTCGTATGCCCGGGCGCTTACAGGCGGTACAAATTGAGTGGCAAGGGCGCCGCGTACAGCTTTTACTCGATGTGGCGCACAATCCCCATGCGGCAAGCTATTTGGCTGAACGCCTACAGTCACAGCCCATCAAAGGCCGGCGCCTAGCGGTGCTTGGGGTGCTGGACGATAAGGATTTGAACGGTGTGCTCGATTGTATCGAGCCGCAAATACACAGCTGGGCAGTGGCAGCATTGCCCAGTCCACGCAGCTGTAAGCTTGAGCAATTGCAGCAAGCACTCTTGCACCGCCAAGCTTCGGTAACAGGCTATGCCAGTATCGCGCAAGCCATTAGCGCACAGTGCCAGCAAGCCAGCGTCGATGACCAGATCATTGTTTTTGGTTCATTCTTCACTGTGGCCGAAGCTCTGAAGTGGTTAGAGCAGCTGGCATAAGCTTAGAGATTTTGAGCAGGGCAGAGATATTGTGCAAGCAGGGTATCTATGTTTAAGTGGTATGGCTTCACAAGCTTAATCTCATCTCTACAGAGCAGGGCGGGTATTTATGGCAGCGTCAGACAGTAAACTTAAGCAGCGCATCGTGGGTGCAATCGTTTTAATTGCTTTGGCAGTTATTTTCTTACCCATGCTGTTTAAAAAAGAAGAACCCGTGCAAGAAATCGTGGTGCAAGCCCCGCCAATGCCGCAGGCGCCTGCAGTGCCACAGTTTCCAGTGGAAGACGTGAGCGTGCCGGAGCCAGTGCTGGATGATGAGTGGGACGAGCACATTATCGTTGAACAAGCATCAGAGCAACCAGAGCAACTGGACAGTGAGCCAGCTGCAGCTGTTGCGCCCATTGCTCCGCCAGTTGAGCCAGTAGCACAGCCAAGCCAGCCAGCAACACAACCTGCAGCGCCAAGCAAAGCCATTACTGAGAAACCTGCACAACAGGCTCCAGCACCGGGCATTGATAAAAACAACTTACCTGTTTCTTGGTCGGTGCAACTTGCCAATGTGACCAGTAAAGCCAATGCCGAAGCATTGCGCGATAGCTACCGTAAAAAACAATACAATGCCTATGTGCGCAGTGCTGATGGTAGCCATCGCGTGTTGATTGGGCCGCTGGTGAAACAGTCGGAAGCGCAAGCAATGTGCAAAAACTTGAAAAACCGTGAAAGTCAGGACTGTTTTGTTGTGCGCTACCAGCCTTAAACTGGCAATGATGACTAAAAGAGCAACAAGCGCTTATCAGTATGCTGTTGCTCTGTTAAAATAGCGCTTTTACCAAGCAGGCTATTAATCAGTGTCTTTTAATTGGGTTGATGCCCTTATTCTCGGTGTGCTTGTCATCTCGGCGCTTATAAGTCTAAGCCGCGGGTTTATTAAAGAAGCACTGTCATTAGTGACCTGGATTGTTGCAGGCATTATTGCTTGGATGTTTGGTGGCAGCTTAGCCCACCATTTCGAGCCCTATATCGATACACCGTCAGTACGAGTGATTGCTGCATGTGCAGTGCTGTTTCTAGCCACACTGCTGATTGGTGCTTTGGTTAACTTTTTATTAGCACAGCTGGTGCGGGCAACGGGTTTAACCGGAACTGACCGTTTTTTAGGTATGGTTTTTGGCGCAGCGCGGGGCTTATTGCTGGTTGTGGTAGTGGTAGGTCTGTTGAGTTTGGCACCGGTGCAGCAAGACATCTGGTGGAAACAATCAACCCTCATACCGCATTTTCTACTGATTGCTGACTGGTCAAAAAACCTTGTATTGGGGTTATCCGGTGAGTGGATCTCGACAGCTCAAAATGCTCAGCATTAACGAGCAAACGAGGCAGTAACTGTTTTCGTACAACTGCCTTTAATTAGAATGACAGAGTAGGGGTCGCGTTACATGTGTGGCATTGTCGGTATTGTTGGTAAATCAAACATTAATCAAGCGTTGTATGACGCACTTACCGTACTTCAACACCGTGGCCAGGATGCCGCTGGAATGGTGACATCAAAAGATGGACGTCTGTTTCTGCGTAAAGACAACGGCTTAGTGCGTGACGTGTTTCGCACCCGGCACATGAAAGAGCTGATTGGTAATGTGGGAATCGGCCATATTCGTTACCCAACTGCCGGTAGTTCTAGCAGTGCCGAAGCGCAGCCATTTTATGTCAACTCACCGTACGGTATCACCCTTGCTCACAATGGTAATCTAACCAACGTGGCACAGCTGGCGAAAGAGATTTACGAATCTGACTTGCGCCACGTGAATACCAATTCAGACTCAGAGGTACTGCTTAACGTATTTGCCCATGAGCTCAGTCAGCGTGGCAAGCTGCAACCCACTAAAGAAGACGTGTTTGCTGCGGTCAGCCGTGTGCATGAGCGTTGCCGTGGTGGTTATGCAGTTGTTGCCATGATTACTGGCTACGGTGTATTAGGTTTTCGCGACCCCCATGGCATTCGTCCGATTGTCTTTGGTCAGCGTGAAACTGAGCAAGGCGTTGAGTATATGATTGCCTCAGAGAGCGTCGCCCTCGATGTACTGGGCTTTACCTTGATTCGTGACTTGGCGCCAGGTGAAGCGGTGTATATCACTGAAGACGGTGAGTTACACACGCGCCAGTGTGCAGCCAATCCTGTGCTCAATCCGTGTATTTTTGAACATGTCTATTTAGCGCGCCCTGACTCTATTATTGATGGTGTATCCGTGTATAAAGCACGTTTGCGCATGGGTGAAAAGCTTGCCGATAAAATTCTCCGGGAGCGGCCAGAGCATGACATTGATGTGGTCATTCCTATACCGGATACCAGCCGTACCTCGGCTTTAGAGCTGGCTAACCGCATGGGCATTAAATACCGCGAAGGTTTTGTTAAAAACCGCTATATCGGCCGCACCTTTATTATGCCCGGGCAAGCCGCCCGTAAAAAATCGGTGCGACAAAAGCTCAACGCCATTGAGTTGGAGTTTCGCGGTAAGAACGTGATGCTGGTGGATGACTCCATTGTGCGCGGTACGACCTGTAAGCAAATTATTCAAATGGCCCGTGATGCTGGGGCGAAAAATGTGTATTTCTGCTCCGCAGCGCCGGCTGTGCGTTATCAAAACGTTTATGGCATTGATATGCCAAGCGTCAATGAACTCATTGCGCACAACCGCACGACCGATGAAATAGCAGAGCTGATCGGTGCTGATTGGTTGGTTTACCAAGATCTAGAAGACCTTATTGAGTCTGTTGAAGGCGGTAAAATTCAGATAGATCAGTTTGATTGTGCGGTTTTTGATGGTGTGTATGTGACTGGTGATATTGATGCAGCTTACTTGCAGCGCATTGAAAATCAGCGCAATGGCCTTGAGCAAGGGGCTGAGCAGGTCAGTCAGGCCACCATTGGTCTACACAATAACGAAGCAAATTAACCCTGTAAGCGCTGTCGCTAAATGGGCAGCGCACTATTACCAGCAGGCTTGAGTATTCACAGCCTGCTCTTTATTAGACGTATATAAGGTGTAAGTCATGACGACGGATTGGCAGGCGGGTCGACTCAATAGCGAGTTAACTGATGCGGGTTTCGATACCTTAGCGGTGCGCGCAGGTCAGCAGCGCAGCTTTGAAGCAGAGCACAGTGAGGCTATTTTCACCACTTCCAGCTACGTTTTTCGTAGCGCGGCAGATGCTGCAGCAAGCTTTGCTGGGGAGCGCAGTGGCAACGTGTACTCGCGCTATACTAATCCGACCGTACGTACTTTTGAAGAACGTTTAGCAGCACTCGAAGGCGCAGAAAAGTGCGTGGCCACCGCCTCAGGGATGTCAGCTATTTTAGCTACAGTAATGAGCCTGTGCAGTATGGGCGACGAAATACTGGTTTCGCGCAGCATCTTTGGTGCATCTGTTAGTTTGTTTGATAAATACTGCGCACGCTTTGGCATTAAAATCACCTATGTGAAAATAGATGATCTAGCGGCCTGGCAAGCGGCGTGCACTGCTAAAACTAAATTGCTGTTTGTTGAGTCCCCCTCTAATCCTTTGGCTGAGTTGGCTGATATACGTGCGCTCAGTAAAATTGCCCACGGGGCTGACGCTCTGTTAGTGGTGGATAACTGCTTCTGCACCCCCGTTTTACAAAAGCCATTGGCCTTGGGCGCAGACATTGTGATCCATTCAGCGACAAAATACATTGATGGTCAGGGCCGTTGTTTAGGCGGTGCAGTACTGGGTCGTGCCGAGCTGATGACTGAAGTCGTGGGCTTTTTGCGCACTGCTGGGCCGACCATGAGCCCGTTTAATGCTTGGGTTTTCTTAAAAGGTTTGGAAACCTTACGCTTGCGCATGCATGCCCACTGTCAAAGTGCTCAGCAACTGGCGCAGTGGCTTGAACAGCAGCCACAGGTTAAAAAAGTTTATTATGCTGGCTTAGCCAGTCACCCACAGCATGAATTGGCCAAACAGCAGCAAAGTGGTTTTGGTGCTGTCTTGAGTTTTGAAGTAGAAGGCGGCAAAGAAGGTGCGTGGCGCTTTATTGATGCCACACGCATGATCTCCATTACGGCTAACTTGGGTGATACGAAAACTACCATTACCCACCCAGGCAGTACCACCCATGGCCGTTTGCAGCCGCACGAGCGTGAGCAGTCAGGGATCCGCGATGGTCTAATTCGTGTTGCCGTTGGCTTAGAGGAGTACAGTGATATTCAAGCCGACTTACAGCGTGGCCTAGCCGCGTTGTAACAATACTGAGTTGTCCCGTTCCGCTAAAAACCCGCTGCTGGCGGGTTTTTTATTGCGCTTAAATTACTCACGCATGGGTCGCCTAACCATGTTGCAGATGCTTTAAGCCGCGCTGATACAGCTGCCAAGACAGCAAGCCTGCTGCCACATTACCCAGTAATACGCCAATATATAAACCGCTCATGCCGGCCAGCGCAGCGCCTAACCACAAGGCCGGTAGGTAGCAGAAAAACAGACGTAAAGTTGAGATCCAGACAGCGCGCATTGGCATTCCCAGGGCGTTGCACACCGAGACCATAAGCATGCAGACACCCAAGGCAGCGTAGCTGATGGGTACCCAGAGCATGTAACTCATCAGGTACGTTTCGGTATCAAGGTCTGGGGCTAAGGCTGGTGCTATTAACCAGCGACTGGCCATCCAAAATAAAGCAATAATAACTTGCAAGCCAATCACAAAACGCACAGCGACCAAAACCAAGTGGTGCACGCGGGCTATTTGCTGGGAGCCAAATAAACGGCCAATCATTGGTGGCAATGACATGGTGAGCGCTAGAACAATCACGATAGAAAAAAGCTCTACACGACTGCCTAGTGTCCAAGCAGCAATGGCTGAGCCGCCATAGCCGGCTACTAAACGAGTCGCAAGCAGTGCTGCAGAGCCAGGCATCAATTGGCTGAGCATTGCCGGTGCGCTGATTTTGGCAATCTCTGCTAAAGCCGGGCCAGTGGCAAACTTAGCCCGATTGAAAGCCAGCCACTGATTTTTCAGTACCCGTGAATACATCACTGCCGCGCTAATAGCGTAAGCAACAATGGTGGCATAAGCAGCACCCGGCAAGCCTAAGTTAAAGGTGAAAATAAACAACGGATCCAGCAGCATATTTAAGATGCTGGTCACCACCATCATCAGGCCGGGTAAGCGCGTATCACCGTTAGCCCGTGAAATGCTATTGGCGAAATATAAAAAAGCGCCCAACCAAGCGCTGCTCAGCCAAGGCAACCAATAGCTTTTTGTGTAGGGCAGCAGTTCGGCACTGGCACCGAGCGCCTTGAGCAGAGGCGTATGTAACAGCCAAATAAGCGTGCATAACACCAGCGAAAGACAACAGCCGGCCAGCACCACAAGACCGCCGAGATTTTTAGCACGATCAGGATCGCCAGCACCAATGGCGCGGGAAATAAGTGCGGTTGCGGCAATACCAATACCAACTTGCACACCAATTAATAATTGCTGCAGTGGTAGAGTAAAACCTAAAGCCGCCAGCGGCTGCACCCCAAGCATACTGATGAAAATACTGTCCACCAGCTGAAAACTCATCAGAGCCACTGCGCCAAACAGCATGGGCCAAGTCATACTAAACAATGCACGAGGTAGCGACTGACCGGCGAGGTATTTTTGCTGCATAACTTTTTCATCAGAGTACGATGGGCTGGGTCGCTATGGTAGCACTCCTATAGTGTTTGTGTAATGCTGATAGCGCAGTTGGTAATTGGCCCAATCAAGAGGAGCAATGGTATGAGTGATGTGCAAAAAGTGGCTTTTTCTGTTTTAGATTTAGCCTCTCGAAAAGACACTGATGAAGGCCCAGCGCCGGCATTGCAGCGCTCGTTAGCCCTTGCTCAGCATGTTGAAAAACTAAACTTTACCCGCTTTTGGGTGGCTGAACATCACAATATGGACGCCATTGTCAGCTCGGCAACCGCAGTCCTGATTGGCTATCTAGCGGCTGGTACACAACGGATTCGCGTAGGAGCGGGTGGGGTGATGCTGCCTAACCATGCACCGTTGGTGATTGCTGAGCAATTCGGTACTTTAGATGCCTTGTATCCAGGGCGCATTGATCTAGGTTTGGGCCGTGCACCGGGCACCGATCCATTGACTGCGAGGGCTTTGCGCAAGCGCCGCAGCGGCAGTGCCGATGATTTTCCAGCGGATGTCGATGAGCTGCAGCGTTTTTTAGGACCGCGCGGATCAGGGCAGCAAGTGATAGCCATGCCTGGGGTCAACAGTAATGTGCCTATTTGGTTGTTGGGGTCGAGCTTATTCAGTGCGCAGTTGGCTGCTGAGAAAGGTTTGCCGTATTCCTTTGCTTCGCATTTTGCCCCGCGCATGATGATGCAGGCCATTGAAGTGTATCGCCGTCACTTCAAACCATCTGCAGTGCTGGCGAAGCCTTATGTCATGCTGGGGATTCCGTTGGTGGCTGCGGCAACTGATGCCCACGCCGAGTTTTTAGCAACCACCACCTCACAGCGCATTTTGGCCCTGATTCGTGGGCAAAGCATGTTAATGCGCCCGCCGGTTGCCAGCATGCAAGACATATGGAAGCCCCATGAGGAGCAAACTGTCAATGAGTTCCTGAGTATGGCCATGATCGGCAGCGCCGCTACCATTAAGCAAAAAATGGACATCTTGCTCGAGCATACGCAAGCCGATGAGCTGATCTTTACCTGCGATTTGTATGAGCATGAAGACCGCTTGCGCTCGTTTGAGATCCTTGCCGAACTGATGGACTCTCGCTAGGCTGGATTTTAGCCCTATATATCGACCTTGAAGGGTCGATATATTTAGGCTCGCCGCTTATGTATTAAGGCTGCCGTAGGCCGTCCAAATTAGGACGGCATGGGTGCCAAAGCAGCTCACCTACTTAACGCGGTTTTGCTGGTGGTCGGCCTTTGCCGCCTTTGGCAGCAGGCTTTTGTCGGCGTTCAGCGCGCAGTTTGGCTTCTGCAGCGGCTTTGGCTTCTTCGCGTTTATGCCAACTGGGTTTGTCGTCTTTGGCCCGCGGCGGGATGCCAGTGTGTTGAGTTAATAAGGGGCGAGCAGCCTGTTTGCCTTTGGCTGGCGTTGAGTTTTTGCGTCGGGCGCTGCGATAACCATCGTTTTGCGGTTGCTGAGCAGGCACCAGCTTGTTTTTCCCTGCGCCGATTAAGTCCGCGCGGCCCATGCGCAGTAAGGCTTCGCGAATCAACGGCCAAGATTTAGGGTCGTGATAGCGCAAGAAAGCCTTGTGTAAACGCCGCTGCTCTTCACTTTTTACAATCTCCGTGGCGGGGCTTTTATAGGTGACTTTACGCAGCGGGTTTTTACCTGAGTGGTACATCGCTGTTGCCGTAGCCATAGGTGAGGGGTAAAACGCTTGCACTTGGTCGGCGCGGAAGTTATTGCTTTTCAGCCACAGGGCCAAACTGAGCATGTCTTTGTCGGTGGTGCCTGGGTGCGCAGCAATAAAGTAGGGGATTAGGTATTGCTCTTTGCCGGCTTCTTTAGAGAACTGCTCAAACATTTTACGGAAGCGTTCATAGCTGCCAATGCCCGGCTTCATCATGTGCTCCAGCGGACCTTCTTCAGTGTGCTCTGGGGCAATCTTTAAGTAGCCGCCCACATGGTGGGTTACCAGTTCGCGCACATACTCAGGGTGTTCCACGGCCAAGTCATAGCGCAGACCTGAAGCAATCAGCACCTTTTTTACTCCGGGTAATTCCCGTGCCTTACGGTACAGCTCGATCAGCGAGCTGTGATCGGTATTCAGGTTCGGGCAAATGCCGGGGAATACACAAGAGGGCTTGCGGCACACCTCTTCAATTTCTTTGCTCTTACAGGCCAAGCGGTACATATTCGCCGTCGGCCCGCCAAGGTCGGACACCACACCAGTAAAGCCCGGTACCTTGTCGCGCATTTGTTCGATTTCTTGCAAAATCGATTCATGGGAACGGCTTTGAATAATGCGTCCTTCGTGCTCGGTAATGGAGCAGAAAGTACAGCCACCAAAGCAGCCGCGCATGATGTTGACCGAGAAACGAATGGTTTCGTAAGCAGGGATTTTAGCCGCGCCGTACTTGGGGTGTGGCACCCGCGCATAGGGCAAGCCAAACACATAATCCATTTCATCTGTGGTCAACGGAATCGGTGGTGGGTTGAGCCAAATATCCTGATTCTCATGGCGCTGCACCAAAGCACGGGCATTGCCGGGGTTGGTTTCTAGGTGCAGCACGCGGTTGGCGTGGGCATACAGCACTGGATCATTGCGCACTTTTTCAAACGACGGAATACGAATCACCGTGCGCTCACGGGTGAGGTTGGGGTGATCAATCAGCTGCACCACCTGCACATCCGATTGCTCAAGTAGCTCGCCGGCCTGCTGCTCAATGGCGCAGGCGTCAGTGTCTTGAGTATTCACATAGGGGTTGATAATGCGGTCAACGCGCCCAGGGCGGTCAATGCGGGTGGAGTCCAGTTCAAACCAATCCTGTGGCGTATTGCGGCGAATAAAAGCAGTACCGCGGATATCATCAATCTCAGTGATGGCTTCACCCCAAGATAAACGCTGCGCCACTTCAACAATGGCGCGTTCAGCATTACCGTACAGCAGTATATCGGCGGTGGCGTCCATTAAAATGGAGCGGCGTACGCTGTCTTGCCAGTAGTCATAATGGGCGATGCGGCGCAGCGAGGCTTCAATACCGCCAAGCACCACAGGTATGTGGCTATACGCTTCCTTGCAGCGTTGGCTGTAGACCAAGCTAGCGCGGTCGGGACGACTCCCAGCTTGCCCACCTGCGGTATAGGCATCATCCGAGCGCATTTTGCGATCAGCGGTGTAGCGGTTAATCATTGAGTCCATATTGCCGGCGGCGACGCCAAAAAACAGATTAGGCTCGCCCAGTTGCATAAAGTCGTCTTTATCCCGCCAATCCGGTTGGCTGATAATACCGACGCGGAAACCCTGTCCTTCTAAGACGCGGCCAATCACTGCCATGCCAAATGAGGGGTGATCCACATAAGCATCACCGGTCACAATGATGACATCACAAGAGTCCCAGCCCAAAGCGTCCATTTCTTCACGGGAAGTGGGTAGGAAAGGCGCAGGACCAAAGCACTCAGCCCAGTACTTAGGGTAATCATATAAGGGTTTAGCAGTTTGCATGAAAAATGACCTATATCAAGATTGGCGAAATATAGCATAAATACGCGCAGAAGAGGCGGGCGTCAAAGCACAGCAGTTGCCGCTCAGCATGTGTTAAAGTGCTGCGCAGAGTTGATTGGGTCGGCAGGTGAGGTAAACAAATGCACAGTGATGGCTTAACCTTAATCGAGCTGCGCGAGTTGCTGCTTAACGAGGCGACGGGACGTTCTTATTTAAGCGCCGCAAGCGGCATGTGGGTGGCTGACGACACCCTTTATGTGGTGCCTGATGACGACCTGGTTTTGGGCGTGTTCTCACTGCACGATAGCGCACCTGGGCAAACGCTCACTATTATCCCCGGGGCTTTACCGCAAGATGCTAAGCAGCGCAAAGCGGCTAAACCGGACTTTGAAAGTTTAACTTTTATGCCGCCATGTTCGCGCTATGCACACGGGGCTTTGTTGGCGTTGGGCTCAGGTTCAACGCAGCAACGCAAGCGCGGCATGCTCTGGCCCTTTGCCGCACCGGGGACGTTGCAGGCTGAGCCTTTGCTGTTTGCTTTGCAGCCCCTTTATCAGCCGCTGGAGCAGGTCTTCGTGGATTTGAACATTGAAGGTGTGGTGGTTCAAGGCGACTGCTTGAAAATCTGGCAGCGCGGTAATAACCAGCACCGTGATAATGCGGTCATCGAGTTCAAGCTTGCTGATCTGTTCACCTTGCTTGACAATCCAGACCCCGCATTAAGTATTCCAGCACAGCGCATTGATCGGTATGAGTTGGGTGAAGTCACCGGTGTGCCTTTAACCTTTACTGATGGCTTTGCCTTGCCCGATGGTGCCTGTTTATTTAGTGC
>JAAYTE010000274.1 GCA_012518175.1 Gammaproteobacteria bacterium
AAAGTAAACGTTGACGTTAAACCATGGGTTTACATGGTTGGTCTCGGTTACAAGTTCTAAGGTTTAGCACCTTAAGCAAAACAGGCGCCTAGGCGCCTGTTTTTGTTTGTCTGGAACACTCTAACTTGCCTGCCAGAGGCAAGTGGCCTCAGCATAACCTGCCGACGCTGCCGCATAGAAAGCTCAGCTGTTCACCTGCTCAAACATTACGATAATAACTGTCCAGTAAGTCCGCCAAACCGGTACGCCACGCCCGTGGTTTAATACCAAAAGTATGGGTAATTTTGCGTGTATCCAGCACTCCATGCTGCGGCTCAATTACCGCATCCGCAAAGCTGGCATGGGCACGAGCTTCAACTTCTTGACTGAGCTGCGGCCGCCAAGCCTGCGCCTCGGCTAAGATTGCTTGCGCAACAGACAATGCGGTTGCCGCCTCTTGCCCACCATAATGGTAGGTTCCCCACAAAGGTGCTGAGCAGTCCAACTGCTTTAATATTGCCAAGATCACCCGCGCAGCATCTTCTACCGGAGTAGGATTACCACGCCGATCATCGGCCATCTCCATCAACTCATGATCCTGTGCGCGGCGTAAAACACGCCCCAATACGCCTTCAGGACTGTCATCAAGCAGCCAACCAATACGCAACAACACGTGCTTGGAACACAAAGCACGAACACTTTGCTCCATACGCATCAACGCCTGCCCTCGCGGGCTGAGCGGCTTACACTCATTGGCTTCGTTATACGCAGTAGCACGTACACCATCAAATACGCGGTAGCTAGAAGGCTGTAATAGGATGCAGTCGTAATGTTTACACAACTGCGCTAAGCGCTCGATGGCGCGCTCTTGCGGTATGAAATGTAAAGGATCAACGGCCCCTGCCTGAAACCAATCATAATAATAGGCAAGATTGATCACTGCATCAGGCCGCACTTCATCAATTAAGCTGGTTAAGCTGGCGGCATCCCAGGCACCTTTTTCCGGCCTAGGGGCCAGAAAAGAAATATCGTCTTCCGCACCTAGACGCACTAAAGCTTTTCCTAGCGCATTGCCACCACCCAGCAAAACCAAGCGTAATTGCATATCAGTTCCTCAGAATTATTATTATAAATTATGCTATCTGTTTAGAACGGGATGTCATCGTCAAAGCTGTCGTAGTCTGGCGCTGGCTGCGCATCATGCTGCACGCTTGGTGCTGGGCGCTGCTGCTGTTGCGGCTGGCTTTGCGGTTGTTGCTGTGGCTGCGACTGTGGGCGTGAGACTGGCGCGCGGCTAGCACCATCATTATCACCACGGCTATCCAACATTTGCATGGTGCCACCAATATCTACAATCACTTCTGTGGTGTAGCGCTTAACGCCATCTTTTTCCCACTCTCGGGTTTGCAGGCGGCCTTCGATATAAATTTTGGAACCTTTGCGCAAATACTGCCCAGCAATTTCAGCAATTTTTCCAAAAAATGTCACCCGGTGCCACTCAGTGCGCTCTTGCATCTGTCCGGTTTGCTTGTCACGCCAGCTATCACTGGTTGCTAAGGTTAAGTTGGTCACCGCATTGCCATTGGGCAAATAGCGTGTCTCTGGGTCGCCGCCCAAATTACCGATCAAAATTACTTTGTTAATTCCACGAGCCATATCATTCTCCAAACGGTCAGCACGCCAATGTATTAAAGGTAACCTTCAATAGCGGCACGATCTATAATTTGCGTGTCAAATTTCACATAAACAGCAGCTTCCTCTGCCACCAATACAGCTTCCATCACACCCGCTTGCGAGCTTAACGCTGTCAACCACTGTGTTTCTTGCAGAGCCACAGGTGATACCGGCAAACGCATGCTAGTTACATAAGGCGGCTCTTGCATATTAGCAGCAAAAACCAGCCAAAGTGCTGCAAGTGCAGCGCAGCTAGCAAAAACCACAGGTGCACCGCCCACGCTAAACAACCAGCCACCTAACATGCCACCCAAGGCTGCACCTAAAAACTGACTGGTTGAGTAGACGCCCATCGCCGTACCCTTAGCGCCTGCGGGTGCTATTTTACTGATCAAAGAAGGCAGCGTTGCCTCAAGCAAATTAAAAGCAGTAAAGAACACTATGGTACCAATCACCAATAGGATTAAACCGTGCCCGAACCACCAAAAAAACAATTCACTAAACAGTAAAACACTGATGGCACCAAGAAACACGCGCTTCATTTTGCGCTTTTTTTCAGCATAGATAATAAAGGGCAGCATGGCAAAAAAGCCGACAAAAAGCGCGACCAAATACACCCACCAGTGCTCCTCTTTAGGCAAGCCACCCTGCTCAACTAAAGCCAAAGGCAGTGCAATAAAGCTGGCCATAAGCAAGGCATGCAACACGAAGATGCCCAAATCTAAGCGCAACAAAGCACCATTACGCAAAATTCCGGCAAACGCTGACGGAGCCACCCCAGCCTCACGATTTTGCAATTGCACGGTGGGCTTAGGGACAACAAAAGCAATGATAAAGATACCTAAGATTGCCATCGCCGCAGTAAACCAAAACAATCCAGACAAACCAAAGCTGCGGGTAACCAACGGTCCAACCACCATAGCAACCGCAAAAGAAATGCCGATACTGATCCCAATCATGGCCATGGCTTTGGTGCGATTTTGCTCGCGGGTTAAGTCCGAGAGCAGCGCCATTACTGCTGCAGAAA
>JAAYTE010000275.1 GCA_012518175.1 Gammaproteobacteria bacterium
CAAGATTGTTGGGTGCTGATCTTTCCCGAGGGCACACGGGTTCCGGTTGGGCAAATCGGTAAGTTTTCCCGTGGCGGTGCAGCTTTAGCCGTGAATGCCAATTTACCTGTGCTGCCTATCGCGCATAATGCCGGGATGCTCTGGCCTAAAGAGGGCTGGGGGAAAAAGTCCGGTGTGATTGATGTCGTCATAGGTCCGACGATGTACGCTGAGGGCGAGGGCCCGCGAGCCATTGCCGAGCTTAATCAACGTGCCTTTGAGTGGATTGCGCAAACTCAGTTTGAATTGGGTGCATTGGACGCGCAAGCTTGGCAAGAGATTAAAGCGCAAGCAGCTAAGTAAGCGCAAGGCTGCAACTTAGCTGCCAGTTCTACTTTAAGTACGCCAGTAATTATTGGCGGCAGCAACGGTTTGGAAGTTAATTGCGATGACTTGTGAGGCCGCGGTTAAACCATCAGCTGACTCAGCATAATCAGCGCGTAAGGCTTGCAAGGTTTGCATGTCCGGTTGGGTGTATTTCACTCCGCGGCGGCTCATGGCTATGGCCAGTTCAAAACCTTCTTGCGGGGTGGCAGTTGTGAGTGTGGGTAACCAAGTGTCAGTCATAGTTGTATCCTTCTTGTTGTCGTTAACAGCTGTGAGCACAGTTACTTTAGGCTGTGTAAAACAGCGCTAAAAAGACTGTGCCAGAGCTGCTGTAGCGCGACAAATTTTTATTCGGAATGCTTAACTTGGCTCAAGAATATTATCTAGTAGGATGAGTTTGGTGTGAGTTCAGGGTTGATCTCACCGTACACTTCCTCAGGGTCCACATCGTTGAGCAAGAGGATTTCTTTCACTGTTTCGATATGCTGCAAAACAACTTGATAATGATCACCGTACTCATACTTGGTAACTTCAATGGCGTTGGGCATATAGCTAAAGGCAATTTTTAATGCCTGTAGGGCATCGCTGTTAAGTTTGTCACTCATATAAAGCTCCATGGTGTACTGCTGCGGTAAACTTCCTGTTGTGTATCGGAATTACCGCGGTGAAGTGGTTTTGTCCTTCTGGCTTGCTGGTCTTGTGCGCCGCAGAAGTCTGTTGCAGTGCTGCCCATGCTAACAAATATTCCGCATAGATAGCAGCTCTGCGCTGCTCTAGATTGGGCGCTACCAGCGTTTATCTGTATCCTGTTATCCATTCAGATTTTTAAGTAAAGGTTGATTACTCGCATGTCTCAAGCCCCTTTAGTTTTAGTTGATGGTTCATCGTACTTGTACCGCGCGTTTCATGCGCTGCCACCTTTGATGACTTCCACGGGGATGCCCACTGGCGCGGTTAAAGGAGTGCTGAATATGCTGCGCAGTTTGCAAAAGCAGTACCCTGACAGTGTAGTTACGGTGATTTTTGATGCGAAGGGGCCGACTTTTCGTGATGAGTTATTCACCGAATATAAAGCCCAGCGCCCACCCATGCCGGATGACTTGCGGGTGCAGATTGAGCCGCTGCATGAATGTGTAAAAGCCATGGGTTTTCCTTTTTTATGTGTTGAGGGCGTCGAAGCTGATGATGTGATTGGAACCTTAGCGCAAAGCAGTACCTTGGCTGAGCGGGCAGTGGTGATATCCACCGGTGATAAAGATATGGCGCAGCTGGTCAACGGCCATGTCAGCTTGGTTAACACCATGTACAACACCAAACTCGACAGCGAAGGTGTAGTAGAAAAGTTTGGTATTGGTCCCGAGCTGATTATTGATTATTTAGCTTTGATGGGTGATAAATCCGACAATATTCCCGGTGTACCTGGCGTGGGTGAAAAAACCGCACTGGGCCTATTAGTTGGCCTGGGTGATATGGATGCGATTTATAACAATATCGAGCAAGTGGCCACCTTGCCTATTCGCGGCGCTAAAACCCTAGGTGCTAAATTACTTGAGCACCGCGAGATGGCCTATTTATCGCGTAAGCTCGCGACGATCAAAACGGATGTTGAGCTTGATCTCAATATTGATGAGCTACACATGCAGGCTCCGCAAGACGATATTTTAATGGACTGGTACCAGCGCTTAGAGTTTAAAAGCTGGCAAGATGAAATTCGCCGCCGCACCGCGACATCAGGCAGTAAAAAGTCTGCAAGTGCTGGCGCTGATTTATTGACCAGTGCCCATGAGCAAGCAGAGGCTGCGGCTGAGCATAAAGCTGAGTTTCATACCATTTTGACTGAAGCAGATTTTGCTCACTGGCTGCAGCGTTTAACCGCCGCGCAACTCTTTGCTTTTGATACGGAAACCACCAGTATTGATGCACAACAAGCGCAACTGGTGGGGATTTCTTTTGCTGTTGCTGAAGGGGAAGGGGCTTATGTGCCTTTAGCCCATAGTTATATGGGAGTGCCGCAGCAGTTGGATGAAAAAACAGTTTTGGATGCGTTGCGGCCCTTGTTAGAAGATCCGCAAGTGCTGAAGGTTTGCCAAAACGGTAAATACGATATCAATGTTTTAGCCCGTTATGGCATTGCTGTGCAGGGTGTGCAGTTTGACACCATGTTGGAGTCTTATGTGCTCAACTCCACCGCCACACGGCATGATATGGATAGCTTGGCTGCTCGTTACTTAGAGCGCAGCACCATTGCTTTTGAAGACGTCGCAGGTAAAGGCGCAAAGCAGCTAACCTTTGATCAAATTGATTTGGCTGTGGCCGGGCCTTATGCCGCAGAAGATGCAGAAATCACCTTGTGTCTGCATAATCGCCTGTTTAAAGAGTTGCAGCAGGTACCGCCGCTGTTGGAGGTGCTTAACACCATTGAGATGCCATTGATGCCGGTCTTAGCGCGCATTGAGCGCTACGGCGCCTTGGTGGATGCCCATTTGCTTGGTCAGCATAGTTTGGAGTTGACCGAGAAACTCACAGAGCTGGAACGCCAGACGTTTGCCATTGCCGGTGAGGAGTTTAACCTGGCTTCGCCTAAGCAGCTGGGCGTTATTTTATATGAAAAGCTGGGTTTGCCGGTTTTAGCGAAAACTGCTAAAGGTCAGCCCAGCACAGCGGAAGCAGTATTATCTGAGTTGGCAGAGCAGGGCCATGAGTTGCCAGTGCTGCTGATGGAGTACCGCAGTTTAAGTAAGCTGAAAAGCACCTACACGGACCGTTTGCCAGAGCAAATTAATCCGCTGACCGGTCGTATTCACACCAGTTACCATCAGGCAGTTACTGCCACTGGGCGCTTATCTTCAAGCAATCCAAACTTACAGAATATTCCCATTCGTACGGCTGAAGGACGCCGTATTCGCCAAGCTTTCGTGGCACCCAAAGGTTATAAGCTATTAGCCGCGGACTACTCGCAAATTGAGTTGCGGATTATGGCGCATTTAGCCCAAGATCCGGGCTTGCTGGATGCCTTCCGGCATGACCGTGATGTGCATAAAGCCACTGCAGCAGAAGTGTTTGGGGTAGAGTTGGATGCGGTCAGTAGTGATCAGCGGCGCAATGCTAAAGCCATTAACTTTGGTTTGATTTATGGCATGAGTGCCCACGGCTTAGCTAAGCAGATTGGTTGCGAGCGGGGCGAGGCGCAAATGTATATGGATCGCTACTTTACTCGCTACCCAGGTGTACAAGATTATATGGAGCGCACCCGTGAGCAGGCGCGCGAGCAAGGCTATGTGGAAACTCTGTTTGGTCGGCGCTTGTATTTACCAGAGATTAAAGCGAAAAACGCCAATATCCGTAAGGCTGCTGAGCGCACCGCGATTAACGCTCCGATGCAGGGCAGCGCGGCTGACATCATTAAGCGTGCGATGATTACTGTGGACCACTGGCTGGCTGAGTCTAAGCTGGATGCCCGGGTTATCTTGCAGGTGCATGATGAGCTGGTCGTAGAAGTGCGTGAAGATCAAGTAGAGGCGTTGCGTGCGGGTCTATTGCCGTTAATGAGTGCTGGCGCTGATTTAGATGTGCCTTTAATTGTTGAGGCCGGTGTGGGTGATAACTGGGATCAGGCGCATTAAAAAATATTTACTGCGCGCTTGGAACTATTCAGCAGTTTTGCCACTCAGAGTATATGAATGGCAAAGGAAGCCGTTATTGACACTCCTTGATGTGTTTTATGTTGGCAGATATCCGGGCTACCCCTAGCAGTCCGGACTTATACTCCGAACCTCTCTCCCCCCCGTGAGGTTCGGAGTTTTTTTTGCCTGAAATTTGCCGCCAGCACTCGACAAGAGTCACTATGCACATTTCCCTCTGCTTTTTTTAAAATATTCCTGTAGTATTTATCTGTATGCACTACATGGCCAAATGGCCACTATAATTTGAGGCTTTTCCCAAGCAGAGTGAGGCAAAAATGACTGATCGCGTTCAAGTCGGTGGCTTGCAAGTCGCCAAGGTTTTATATGACTTCGTTAACACCCAAGCTATTCCTGGTACTGGACTGACTGTAGAGCAGTTCTGGGACGGCGCAACTAAGGTGTTAAAAGATCTTGCACCGAAAAATCGTGCCCTGCTAGAAAAACGTGATGCCTTACAAGCACAAATTGATGAGTGGCACCTTGCACGTAAGGGCCAAGCTCATGACGCAGTTGCCTATAAAGCATTTCTGCAAGAGATTGGATACTTGCTGCCAGAAGCAGCAGATTTTCAAGCCAGCACAAAAAATGTTGACGACGAAATTGCTCGTATGGCAGGACCGCAGTTAGTGGTACCTGTAACCAACGCACGTTTTGCCCTTAACGCTGCTAACGCGCGTTGGGGTTCTTTGTATGACGCTTTGTACGGCACTGATGTGATCAGTGAAGAAGGCGGCGCAGAGAAAGGCAAGGCATATAACAAAGTACGTGGCGATAAAGTAATCGCTTATGCGCGTGCTTTCTTAGACACTGCAGCACCTTTGGCGGCGGGTTCACACGCTGAAGCAACTGGTTACCGTATTGATCAAGGTAAATTGTTGGTGAGCCTAAAAGGCGGCAGCAACACAGGTTTACGTGATGACGCGCAACTGGTGGGTTACCAAGGTGATGCGGCAACACCAAGTGTTATTTTACTGAAAAATAACGGCTTACACTTTGAAATTCAAATTGATCCAAACAGCGCAATTGGTGCAACTGATGCTGCTGGCGTTAAAGATGTCTTAGTTGAAGCAGCGATCACTACCATTATGGACTGTGAAGACTCCATTGCTGCGGTTGATGCTGAAGATAAAACGCTGGTGTACAGCAACTGGTTAGGTCTGATGAAAGGCGACCTGTCTGAAAGCGTCACCAAAGGCGATAAAACCTTTACTCGTACTATGAATCCAGACCGCGAATACACGGCGCTGGACGGCAGCACCTTGACCTTACCCGGTCGCTCCATGTTGTTTGTGCGTAACGTTGGTCACTTGATGACTAACCCAGCAATCTTGGATGAGCAAGGCAATGAAATGCCAGAAGGCATTATGGATGCGCTGTTCACTAGCTTGATTGCTATTCATGATCTTAAAGGCAATACCACACGTAAAAACAGCCGCACTGGCAGCATGTATATCGTTAAGCCGAAAATGCATGGTCCAGAAGAAGCAGAGTTTGCTGATGAGCTGTTCGCGCGCACTGAAGATGCGTTGGGTCTAGAGCGCAATACCCTGAAAATGGGCATCATGGATGAAGAGCGTCGTACTACAGTGAACTTGAAAGCTTGTATCGCTGCAGCGAAAGAGCGTGTGGTGTTTATTAACACAGGTTTCCTCGACCGCACTGGTGATGAAATTCACACCTCCATGGAAGCAGGTCCAGTGGTTCGCAAAGCAGCCATGCGTGGCGAAAAGTGGATTGCTGCTTACGAAGATTGGAACGTGGATACCGGACTGGCAACAGGTCTGTCAGGTGTTGCGCAAATTGGTAAGGGTATGTGGGCGATGCCTGACCTTATGGCTGACATGGTTAAGCAAAAGATTGCTCACCCCAAATCCGGTGCTAACACCGCTTGGGTACCATCACCAACTGCAGCCACCTTACACGCACTGCACTACCATGAAGTTGATGTGTTTGCCTGCCAAGAAGAGTTGAAAAAGCGTAAGTTTGCTTCTTTAGACGATATCCTGACCATTCCTTTAGCGCCAAACACTGATTGGACGCCTGAAGAAATTCAGAACGAGTTGGATAACAACTCACAAGGTATCCTTGGCTATGTTGTACGCTGGGTCGAGCAGAGCGTTGGTTGCTCTAAAGTACCTGACATCAATGATATTGGCTTAATGGAAGACCGTGCAACACTGCGTATTTCTAGCCAACATATGGCCAACTGGTTGCGCCACGGCATTGTGACCGAGGAGCAAATCGTTGAAACCATGCAGCGCATGGCAGAAGTGGTTGACCGTCAGAACGCAGGTGACCCGCTGTACCGTAACATGGCACCAAACTTTGACGAGAGCATTGCTTTCCAAGCGTCATTGGAATTAGTACTGCAAGGCCGTGAGCAGCCGAATGGCTACACTGAGCCGGTACTGCACCGCCGCCGTCGCGAGTTTAAAGCCAAGCATGGCTGCAACTTGTAAGAGAATTGTGCTGTACACAAAAAACCGCCTTAGGGCGGTTTTTTGTTGGCTGCGCTTTAGTGTTAAAGGCTGTTAAATTGTGGCTAAGCCTGTAAAAATAGCCACCTATAAATAATAACAATACGCCGTAA
>JAAYTE010000276.1 GCA_012518175.1 Gammaproteobacteria bacterium
GCGCCTCATGAATCACGGCGACCACCGCATCCGTTTGCTGCCGGTTTCTCAGCTGCACTGGGCGATAGATCACCTCCACTGGAAAAGCCCGGCCGGCGCTGCTGATCACTGGCACATCACCGAGCACACGGGCAATGGGTGCGCTATCTAAAGTGGCCGACATCACCAGGATGCGTAGATCGTCTCGCAAGGCTTGTTGCGACTCGCGCACCAACGCCAAGCCTAAATCGGCATGCAAGGAGCGCTCGTGAAATTCGTCAAACAACACCGCAGCGTAATCCTCCAGCATGGGATCACTTTGAATCATGCGGGTCAAAATGCCTTCAGTGACTACTTCAATCTGCGTGCTGGCAGAAATCTGGCTGTCCAGTTTGGTGCGGTAACCGATGCTTTGCCCAGCTTTCTCGCCGAGTTGCTGAGCCATATAGCGAGCCGCTGAGCGCGCGGCTAATCGTCGAGGCTCCAGCATCAAAATCTTACGCCCCTCACGCCAAGGCGCATCGAGTAAGGCCAGGGGCACACGCGTAGTTTTACCCGCACCGGGCGGTGCTTGCAGTAACGCAGTACTGTGCTGTTCAAGGGTTTTTTTGAGTACTGGCAGGATGGCATCGATGGGCAGCATGGCAAGTTGGGTCTGAAAAAGGGACTGCTGCTGATTGTAGCGCAAGGTGTTGGGTAAATGATGGCGATTCAGTGTGTTGATGTGGCGCTGTCATGTGGCTGAGCTATTTTGCTCAATAGTCAATCAGCCTTTGGCGTTGCAATGCGCTGAGCAGTCCGTATCATAGACCGCCAATTTTAAAACCAAGTTGGCTGTAATGTCGTTGACCGGTAGTTTTTCTCAATCTGCTGCATCTGACTCCGCTGTAAATTCATCCTCCCACCGCTTCGGCGATCCAATCGTTCTAATACCTACTTTGTTGCTACCACTGGCGACTCTATGAGTTACGCCATCGCTGTGGGCGGGTCCCAAAGCGGCAATGGCTATGGCCCGTGAGCAAAAGCTACTCTAAGAAAAGCGCCCCTAGCTGATCAGGGCTAGGGGCGCTGGCAGCTCGACTGGTAAACAGCCTTGCGCCAGTGTGGCTATGGCGTTGGTGGATGGGTTTAATCCCTTACTTGGCAAAACAGTATTGAGCTGTTTTGCCAGCAGTTGATCAGTTTGCTTCCAGCTGTAGCGCACGCTGGTAGCTTGGGAGGCTTTCAATGTGGGTAATATAACGCTGAATGTGTGGGTATTTATCGCCACATTGCAGCATCTGTAGGGCGCCCTGTACAACAAAACCCAGCATAAAGTCCGCGCCACTGAGACGCTCCTCGACGAGGAATGTTTTGCCGTCTAAGTACGCATTTAAATAAGTGAAAACCTTGTTAAATTCCATGGCGGCGTAGCTGTCGAGAAACTTTAACGTGGTGCCTGCTTTTGTTTCGTAACGGTTAAATACTGTTAATAAGAAAGGCAGCATTGCTGAGCTTTCAGAAAAATGCAGCCATTGCAGGTAATCGCCGTAGGCTGCCGACTCCTCATCTGGAGCTAAATGTGGGGCAAAGCGCTTAATCAATAACTCAACAATTGCTCCCGATTCAGCAATGACCTTGCCATCCAGTTCCATCACAGGGGATTTACC
>JAAYTE010000277.1 GCA_012518175.1 Gammaproteobacteria bacterium
AGGCGAAAAAAAACCCCTGACTTATCAGAGGTTTTTCTTAAATTTGGCGGAGGAGGTGAGATTCGAACTCACGGATAGTCGCCCATCGACGGTTTTCAAGACCGTTGCCTTCAACCACTCGGCCACTCCTCCCTTTCAACGGCGATCATGATAGCGGAATATTTTTTTCTGTCAAACGATTTTAAGCAAAAGTATCAAAAATATTGTTATGATGGCTCGCAGCATACTTATTCATAGGAGTTTAACGATGCGTGAACAACAAAATTACTCGTTCGAGCAAAGCACCGCAGTACGATCAGAAAGTAACACAGTGCTACGTAACACCTACGGCCTATTGGCGCTGACATTAGCGTTCAGTGGTTTCATTGCCTATTTATCTCAGCAAATGAACATGCCGCACCCAGGCTTTATGCTGACATTGGTAGGCTTCTATGGTTTGTTTTTCCTTACCATGAAACTGCGCAATTCAGGTTGGGGCTTGCTCACGACTTTCGCGCTAACTGGTTTTATGGGCTATACCTTAGGGCCAATCCTAAATATGTATATGGGGCTACCTAATGGTGGCAGCGTTATTAGCTCTGCTTTTGCCATGACAGCATTTGTTTTTACTGGCTTGTCGGCGTTCGTGCTGATTACCCGTAAAGATATGAGCTTTTTAAGTGGCTTTATTACTGTCGGTTTCTTTGTCTTAATCGCAGCAATAATTGCAGGCTTTATTTTTGATATTTCAGGCCTACAGCTGGCCATCAGTGCAGGTTTTGTACTGTTCTCATCGGCAGTGATTCTCTATCAGACTAGCGCAATCATTAATGGTGGTGAGCGTAACTACATCATGGCCACCATTAGCCTATATGTATCCATTTACAACTTGTTCTTAAGCTTGCTGAATATTTTAGGTGTTGTTAGCAACGACTAATAAATTACTCGCTGAGGCTTGCAAAATAGGCTCTATTTCAACAGTAGGGCCTTTTTATTATTTAGATTATGCGTTCGGCATAAAATCACCACTCTCGACAGCATGTTAAGCATGCACATAAAGTACACAAGGATCTGTCATGATTAAAAAATGCTTATTTCCTGCGGCAGGCTACGGCACCCGTTTTCTACCTGCAACTAAGGCTATGCCTAAAGAAATGCTACCTGTCGTTAATAAGCCATTGATTCAATATGGTGTCGAAGAAGCACTGGAAGCAGGGCTGAAAGAAATCGCGATTGTTACTGGGCGCAATAAACGTGCCATTGAAGACCATTTTGATATCAGCTACGAAATGGAGCAGCAAATTCTCGGTACGGATAAAGAAGAGTACCTAAAGGGCGTGAGAAGCTTAATTGATAGCTGCACCTTTTCCTATACCCGCCAAATTCAGATGAAAGGACTCGGGCATGCAATCCTCACGGGCCGCACTCTAATTGGTGATGAGGCCTTTGCAGTGGTGCTTGCTGATGACCTGTGCATTAACCCTGAAGGGGACGGTGTCCTGCAACAAATGATCAAGCTCTACAAGCAGTTTCGCTGCTCAATTGTTGCTATCCAAGAAGTACCAAAAGAAGACACTGCGAAATACGGTGTGATTGCTGGCGAAATGATCCGTGAAGATATTTATCGTGTGCACTCCATGGTAGAAAAGCCTAAGCCAGAAGATGCGCCGTCTAACCTGGCCATTATTGGTCGCTATATTTTAACTCCGGATATTTTTGATTTAATTGCACAAACAGAGCCGGGTAAGGGCGGTGAGATACAAATCACTGACGCCTTGATGAAGCAGGCGCAAGATGGCTGTGTGCTAGCGTATAAGTTTAAAGGGCAGCGCTTTGATTGCGGCAGTGTCGAAGGCTACATTGACGCAACTAACTTCTGTTATGAAAATCTGTATAAAGAAGGTCAGTAATTTTTGACCGATGTGTTAACCACCTGAACTGGAGAGTAGAGTTATGTCCTATGATTTTGATTTGTTTGTCATTGGTGCGGGTTCAGGTGGTGTACGCGCTGCCCGTTTTGCAGCCTCATTTGGCGCAAAAGTTGCTGTGGCTGAAAGCCGCTATTTAGGCGGAACCTGCGTTAACGTTGGCTGTGTGCCAAAAAAACTGATGGTCTATGCCGCTACTTATCAGGACGAGTTTAAACTCAGTCGTAGTTTTGGCTGGGATGTGGACGCCAAAGGTTTTGATTGGAATACCTTAATTAGCAATAAAAACACTGAGATTGCGCGTTTAAATGGTATTTACGAAAAGCTGCTGGTGAACAGCGGCGTCAACCTGCTGAATGGCCATGCCAAGATTATTAATGCGCACACTGTTGCAGTGGAAGGCAAAGAGTACAGCGCAAAGCACATTTTGATTGCTGTAGGGGGCTGGCCACAAGTCCCGGAGATACCAGGTCGAGAGCATGTTACTGATTCCAATCAAGTGTTTTTCTTAAAAGAACAGCCAAAGCGTGTGTTGGTTATTGGTGGCGGTTATATCGCCGTAGAGTTTGCTTCAGTGTTCCAAGGGCTGGGTTCTGAAACACAACTGGCTTACCGTGGTGATTTATTTTTACGTGGCTTTGACCAAGATGTACGTGAGCACTTGCATCAAGAGCTATTAAAAACTGATATGACGTTACGCTTTAATTGTGATGTGCAACGTATTGATAAGCAAGAAGATAACAGCCTGCTGATCACCTTTAAAGATGGTCAGACTACAGAAGTCGATTGTGTTTTTTACGCTACAGGTCGGCGTCCAATGCTGGATAATCTAGGCTTGGAAAACGTCAATGTTAAGCTCGATAAGCATGGCAATATTGCTGTAGATGAGCTGTACCAAACGTCTGAAAGCAGTGTTCTAGCTATTGGTGATGTTACTGGCGGTATGCAATTAACCCCAGTGGCTTTAGCTGAAGGAATGGCCGTCGCGCGGCGCTTATTCCGCCCAGAAGAATACAAACCGGTAAATTACGAGTTGATTCCAACCGCGGTTTTCAGTATCCCTAACATTGCGACCGTTGGTGTCAGTGAAGAGCAGGCAAGGGCTGATGGCTTTTCGGTGCAGGTATTTAAAACCAGCTTTAGACCAATGAAGTTAAGCCTGTCTGAGCAGCAAGAACGTATCTTTATGAAACTGGTGGTTGATAAGAAAACCGACCGCGTTCTCGGCTGCCATATGGTCGGGCCGGACGCAGGGGAATTAATGCAGGGAATTGCTGTGGCTTTAAAAGCCGGGGCCACCAAGCAGGTGTTTGATGAAACTATCGGTATTCACCCAACTGCTGCAGAAGAGTTTGTCACTATGCGCACACCCAGTGCCTAGCTTAGCAGTGAGCTTGAGTTAGAACTAAAACGGCGCATTTTTTGCGCCGTTTTGCTATGCGGTGATAATAAGTATGGCTTCAGTGGTGACTGTGTTCTGCGTGATCCATATGCTGTTGCTCGGCAGAAGTGCCTGCATCGCTGTTTTTGATTTCAACAATTAAATCAAATGTGCCTGCTTGTTCAAACTGCAGGGTTAAGGGCAGCTGTTCGCCAGCCACTAAAGGCTTTTGCAGATCAATCAACATAATGTGATAGCCGCCTGGCTCTAGGGTGAGCTGGCTGTGAGCGGGAATATCAATGGCCTCAACTTTAACCATACGCATCACGTCGCCCTCATGAATATGCGCATGCAGCTCAGTGACCTCAGCAATGCTGCTGTTAGCACTTATGAGGCGGTCGG
>JAAYTE010000046.1 GCA_012518175.1 Gammaproteobacteria bacterium
AAGTTTGGCCGACAGTCGATAACGTGCAGCAATGCGCGTATTTTTTTATCTACCGGTGACTCAATGGTCGAGTGCTGGGCTAGCGGTCATCTAAGGCGACTTTTAACGTGGAAGAAGCACGATGATTGGCATACGCAGTATTGCAAGTTATATCCCTGAGGGGCGCATTGATAACATCGCGCAAGCGCAAAGCTTTGGCCGTGATGAAGAGTTTGTACACAATAAGTTGGGCACAACAACTTTGTCTGTGAAAGCAGATCATGAAGAAACATCGGACCTCTGTGTCCGCGCTGTCCAAAACTTGTTGGCAAAAAATCCACAACTCAAGCTTGAAGATGTACAAGCCTTGGTGGTGGTGACACAAAACGGTGATGCTGAGGGGCTGCCGCATACCTCGGCCATTGCCCAGCATAAGTTAGGGTTACCTACCCATGCCGCCTGTTTTGATGTGTCGCTTGGTTGCTCTGGCTATGTCTATGGCTTGTATGTGCTGAAAGGCTTTATGCAAGCTGCAGGTTTAAAAAATGCCATCTTAGTGACTGCCGATCCTTATTCGAAAATCATGGACCGGGCCGATCGCATGACTACCTTGTTGTTTGGTGATGCGGCAACAGCAACATGGCTGGGGCCAGATCCCGTTTGGGAGTTAGGGCCTGCGCGCTTTGGCGGAGATGGGGCTGGCGCTGAATACTTAGCAGTGAAAGATGGCTGTTTTCATATGAACGGTCGCCAAGTGTTTAACTTTGCCAGTTTGAAGATTATTCCGCACATGCAGGATGTTCTGGATGAGCTGGATATGAGCTTGGATGATGTGGATGCCTTTTGTTTGCATCAGGGCAGCGGCGCCATTGTGGATGCCATTGCTAAACGTTTAGGCGATAACGGCAGTAAGGTCATTAAGGATATGTTTGGTGCGGGCAATACGGTGTCCTCTTCGATACCTATGCTGCTGGAGCATTACGGCTTTGACGGCAAGTGGAACAATACCTTGCTGTCTGGCTTTGGCGTGGGGTTATCTTGGGGCTCGGCATTGTTGGTGCGCCCAACAGTGTGAGTGATTTGCTTAGGCTCAGTCGATTCTCCCTAACAGGCGTGCTGGCTCTGATGTTGCTGACTGGCCGTGCCCTTAGTGATTTTGCGCGAATGCGGAGTTGGCCTTGAGCTTGTCCTGTAGCAATTACACAGCGGCGCTGTGGGGCGTATTTACCTTGCTGCTATACTGCGGTTTTTATCGTTAGCAGTAAGGGTTGAGTCTATGAGCAAACAGCCAGCAGGTGCTTTGTTGCATCCGCGCAATCGTCATCAGGGGCGTTATGATTTTGCTGCGCTGATAGCTGTTGAACCGCGTTTAAAAAGCTTTATGATTCGCAACCCTTACGGTAAAGACAGCATTGATTTTGCTAACCCTGAAGCTGTTCGGGTCTTTAATGCAGCGCTGTTACGCCAACTGTATGGCATTCAACAGTGGCGCATTCCTGAGGGCTATTTATGTCCACCGGTACCGGGCCGTGCTGATTATATTCATGGTTTAGCCGACTTGTTGGCCGCCGATGCCCAGGGTGAAGTGCCGCGCGGAGCTGCTTTTACTGCGCTGGATATCGGTACTGGGGCGAGCTGTATTTATCCGATATTAGCCCACCATGACTATGGCTGGCGCGTTATTGCCAGTGACATTGATCCGCAAGCATTGGCTTGTGCCGCTGAAACTTTATCGGCTAATGCTCTGGCAGAGGTCATTGAGTTGCGCTTGCAAACGACTAAGTCTGCTTTTTTTAAGGGTGTTTTGCAGCCTGATGAACGGGTTGTTTGCACCCTATGTAATCCACCCTTTCACAGTAGTGCAGCCGAGGCCAGCAGTGGCAGTGCGCGTAAATGGCGTAATTTAGGTAAGCAAGATCCACAGCGCAAATTACCCACCTTAAACTTTGGCGGCAAGAGCAATGAGCTGTGGTGTAAGGGTGGTGAATTGACCTTTGTGCGCAATATGATTCGGGAAAGTAAAGACTATGCCGAGCAGGTGTTATGGTTTACCAGTTTAGTGTCGAAGTCCGCGCATATACGTTTGTTGCAGCGTACATTGCAGCAGGTTGGTGCGGTTGATGTACAGGTATGCAGTATGGCGCAAGGGCAGAAGCAAAGCCGTTTTTTAGCCTGGAGTTTTCATACTGCTGAGCAACGGCAGGCTTGGTTTTTTGACGCTAAAGCATAACAACCGCAGCTGTACTGATTCGATGCGGTTGATCTACTCTGACGAACTTAGTTTGGCTCCAGTTTGGCGCTAAGCCATCCATGGCTGTGAGTATGGCGCCAGCATCGAATTACTCAGTGAGCATTTAATGGCGCTTGCAAGCTGTGCGTTGCGAGTACCCAGCATGCTGTGTGGCTGCTGTATTAAATCCCTTGTGGAATTTCTTCGCCGCCAAGGGCTTCGAGCAGTTGCGGAATAAACTCGACAAACGTTAGCATCATTAAGATAAAGCTGGCATCAAACTGGCTTGCTGCGTCATCGCCACCGTCTTCTTCCGCTTGATCGAGCAGTAAGTCTTCAAAGCGGAGGCGTTTAATGGTGAGTTTGTCATCAATTAAAAAGCTGAGTTTGTCTTGCCAAGCTAAAGTGAGCTGGGTCACGAGCTTACCGGCGGTGAGGTGGTTCTGTACTTCTTCGCTGGCTAAATCTTCACGCTTAATTCGAATAATACCGCCATCTTCAGCGCTGTCACGCAGCTCACACTCATCGGTGAGAGCTAAGCCATGACTGGCTTGGTGCTGCTTAACCCAGTCGGTAAAAGTCGCGGTAGGTGCAGTTTTAACCGCAACTGGACGTACTGGTAGGCTGCCCAGCACCTCACGTAATGTAGACAGTAATTCCTCAGCTCGCTTAGCGCTGGAGGTGTCCACTAGAATTAAACCTTGTGCTGGTGCTATGGCGGCATAGGTTTTTGAGCGGCGAATAAAGGCGCGGGGCAGTAACGCCATAGTGACTTCATCTTTGATTTGGTCGCGCTCTTTTTTGTAGACTTTCCGGCTTTCTGCCGCTTCAATTTCATCGGTTTTTTCTTTGACTGCATCGCGTACGACACTGGCAGGCAGTAAGCGTTCTTCAGTACGCGCACAAATCAAAAAGAAGCCCTGACCGACATGCACGAGAGGCGAGTCTTGGTCATTGCCAAAAGGCGCGACAAAGCCATAAGTGGAGAGTGTTTGACTGCCGCACGGCAGCGCCGGCTTAGTGGCTAGTGCAGTTTCTAGGGCCTCAGACGTTAAGGCGGTGTCTGCGGCTAGGCGGTACATTAAGAGGTTACGAAACCACATAAAAACTCCAAGAAATAATAATATTTTGCCCAGCCTGAAGCTGTGCCAAGTAGTGAGATTGACAATAAACTGGCAAAAACGTTTAAGTTAATAAGCTGTATATAATATCAGTGTTTGTCTGCATAGGGCATGCTGTTTAGAAAAAATCGATAAACTGCAGGGCGTTTAAATTATTGTAACGGGCCAGAGGAAGTCGCTCAGCCTAGCAAAATATTCTGCCCCTATCTGCGCTGTTGTAGAAAAGTTTGGTTTTTCAGCATGATTTGCTAAGTCATTGGATTGATTATGAAAATAAATCAATTAAGAGCTTGCCAAAAGTCTTTTTGATGACTATTATACGCACCACTTGAAGACACAAGGGTGATTAGCTCAGCCGGGAGAGCATCTGCCTTACAAGCAGAGGGTCGGCGGTTCGATCCCGTCATCACCCACCAAGTCTTTTAAGTACCGCGCAGTGGTAGTTCAGTTGGTTAGAATACCGGCCTGTCACGCCGGGGGTCGCGGGTTCGAGTCCCGTCCACTGCGCCATATTACGAAAACCCGTTAAGTAGTTGATACTTAACGGGTTTTTTCGTTTCTGGGTAGCAAAAACCCTGCCTTTTTCCTAAATTATCTATGCGTATTCTTGTCGTGACCGTTCTTGTGACCATTGTCGAGTCGTTTATGATTTATATGAGAGCTCTGGTCGTGCGGATGTATTTATTACGGATTACCCTTATGCGCAAAAAATGCTTAAAAACTATGACTGGGCACAATTACTTGACCCCAAGCCGGCCACGGAGCAGTTTGAATATGCCTACGCTATTAAGCAAGGGCAGCCAGAGTGGCGTGAACGGGTAAATGGCTTTGTGCGGGCCATCAAAACTGATGGCCGTCTTAAGCATTATGCGCAGAAAAATAATTTACTGCCGATTGCTTTAACCGCACCTTAAACCTGCTCTAGAACCCTGCTCAACTACCACTAAAAGCGCGCTAGTCGCTTTGCGGTGTTGCAAGTTGAGTTTGGCTTATAGCTTTAAGTGCTTGCAAATAGGAATCAGTTGCATATGATATGCGGCATTATTGCTGCCAGCTCGTTGCTGTCTAGCTCATTGGTATTCTTAAGGAGTTATGTATGCGCTTAATCCGCTTGGCTTGGTTCCAATCGTTGTCACTGCTTGGTTTGTTGTTGTGTTTAGCCTTGCCGACTCAGGCGCAAGAGGTGTTAAGCATCGAGCATGCCAAGGGGCAAACCCAAGTACAAAAATTGCCGAAAACTGTCGCAGTGCTGGATTGGTCCACGCTCGATACCATGGCAGTGTTAGGGGTAGAGGCGCAGGGCATTCCGAACTCTAATATTTTGCCGCCAATGCTGAGTCAGTATGCGGATGCGAAGTTTGTGCCGGTCGGCACTTTGTTTGAGCCTGATTATGAAGCGCTGAAGAACCTTAAACCGGATTTGATTATTTTGGGCCGTCGCGCCGGCGGACAATATGATGAAGTGGCTCAATATGGTCCAACGTTGGATTTAACACCTGACCCAACCGATCTACTTGGCAGTGTAGTGCGCAATACAGAAATTTTGGGGCAGATTTTTGACCGTGAGCAGCAGGCTGCTGAGCATATTAATAAATTGCAGGCTGCGGTGGGACAGCTGCAAAAGCTCAGTGCTGAGCAGGGCACAGGCCTTACAATATTGACCACTGGCGGGAAAATGAGCGCTTTTGGTATTGGTACGCGCTTTGGCATGCTCCACGATGTGTTTGGCGTTGAGCCTGCGGTGGCTGATTTAAAAGTGGGTCGTCATGGCCAGGTGGTGTCCTATGAGTTTTTGCTGGAAGCCAATCCAGACTGGTTGTTTGTGATGGACCGTGATGCGGCCATTGGCCGTGAAGGTGTAGCGGCGCAGCGCATGATGGATAACGAGCTGGTGCAAGCCACAACAGCGGGCGCCAAAGGGCAAATTGTTTACCTAGAACCAGTCAGCTGGTATTTGCTGGATAACAGTGGTTTAGGGGTGATGCAGAGCAACGTTGATCGTTTGCTGGATGTGTTTACTAAGTAATTTAACTTCATCTGTCCGTCGATTACAGGGCTGGCCACTGAGCTTGCCCTGTCTGCGAGATTATCACTGCGCTGCGCATGGCAATCCTTTCCTAATAAGCGAATCCTATGGTTGTAACATCTTCTGCAAGTCGGCAATCAGGCACTGTGCTGTGGTTGCTGGGCTTGTTTGTACTGGTTTTTATTTTAGCTTTGCTCAGTTTAAATGTGGGTGCCAGCCGCATGAATCTGCTGCATCTGTTTACCCAGCCCGATGATCGCATCACACAACTGTTATTTGTCAGTCGTTGGCCGCGCACATTGGCGTTGGTTCTGGCTGGCGCATCTTTAGCTGTGTCAGGCTTGTTGCTGCAAATGATGGCGCGCAATCGTTTGGTAGAACCATCCATGGTGGGTACGGTAGGTGCTGCCACTTTTGGTGTGTTGCTGTGTGCCATTGTTGCGCCCAGTATGGCGTTGTGGCTGAAATTCAGCGTAGCTACAGTGTTTGCTGCATTGGGGACTGCGCTGTTTCTAGCGGTACTTAAGCGTATTCCATTGCGTTCAGCGTTGATTGTGCCTTTGTTAGGTTTGGTGTTGGCTGGGGTGGTTTATGCCGCTAGCAGCTTATTAGCCCACCAGTTTGAACTGTCACAGGCATTGCGCTCTTGGAGCAGTGGCGATTTTTCAGCCATTTTACGTGGCCGTTATGAATTGCTCTGGGTCGCTGCGGGCATCACCCTATTGGCGATGTTATTGGCTGATCGTTTTACCGTGATTGGCATGGGCAAGGACTTTGCCACCAATGTGGGGGTGAACTATCCTGCATTGATGGTTTTAGGGGTATTGCTGGTGTCGATGATTGTCGCCAGTGTGGTGGTTATTGCTGGTGCCTTGCCTTTTATTGGTCTGATCGTGCCGAACTTGGTGCGTTTGATCACCGGCGATAATTTGCGTCGCGCTATACCTTTAGTGGCTCTGGCCGGTTCTGCGTTGATGCTGGCGGCAGATTTGCTTGGTCGGGTGTTGATTCATCCGTACGAAATCCCTTCGGCAACAATTTTGGCGATTACCGGCAGCCTAGTGTTTATCGTAATTTTATTACGGGGGCGCAAGCAATGGGCTTAAATCTTCGCGGTCGATTGTTATTGAGTCTTACTGTGCTGCTGGCGCTATGCAGTGTGCTGGGCTTTATGACCCTCAATGTGCAAAGCGATTGGGCCTTTATTGTGCAGTATCGTGGCACGCGTTTACTGGGCATGTTGCTGGTGGCAGTGACCATGGGCTTGGCCACAGTGGTATTTCAAACCATTACCCATAACCGTATTTTAACTCCGTCGCTGATGGGTTTTGATGTGCTTTATGTGCTGGTGCATGCTTTGGCTTTAGTGCTCTGGGGGACTGAGTTTGGCAGTGGCTGGCCGCTGGAATTGCGTTTTATTCTCGAAGTGGCGGTGATGGTGAGCATTGCTTTGCTGTTGTTTCGTTGGCTGTTTAACGGCTCAGTACGCGGGTTACATATGCTGATCTTGCTGGGCATGGTGGGCGGCTTATTATTTCGTGAGTTGGCTGATCTGTCTGCGCGTATCTTTGATCCCAGTGAGTTTTCCATTCAGCAGGGCAGTGGCGTAGCCAACTTTAACCGGATCAATTTGCAGGTGCTGTGGGTGGGGTTGGCTGGTGTTGCGCTTTGCAGTGCGCTGCTGTTTCGTTTGCGTCGGCAATTGGATGTGCTCAGTTTAGGCCGTGATGTGGCAATTAATCTGGGCGTGCCCTACAGCAGAACAGTCACCCTATTAATGCTGGTGATCTGTGTGTTGGTCTCGATCAGTACTGCTTTAGTGGGCCCCATGTTGTTTTACGGCTTGCTGGTGGCCAATCTTGCTTATTGGCTCACCGGCAGTCATCAGCACCGCTGGACTTTACCCGCCAGTATTTTGGCAGGCATTGTTTGTTTGGTGGGCGGGCAAGTGCTGTTTGAGCATCTACTCAATACCAGTTTGCCCTTGGCCATGGTGATTGAACTCTGTGGTGGGGTGTTATTTATTGCGCTGTTATTGCGCGGAGTTAAATAATGATTACAACGCGCGGCTTGAGTAAGAAATATCAGGACACCTTAGTGGTGGATGATGTCAGTATCAACATTAGCAAAGGCGGGCTGACCTCAATTATTGGCCCCAATGGTGCCGGTAAGTCGACATTACTGTCGATGATCAGTCGCCTTACGCCCATGAGCGCTGGCAGTGTGGAAATAGATGGCTTGGATGTTACCCGCACGCCGGGCCCTGAACTGGCGCAACGCTTATCCATTTTGCGCCAACACAATGAGACAACGCTGCGTTTGACGGTGCGTGACTTAGTGGCTTTTGGACGTTTTCCCCATTCTGGTGGACGCCTCACCGAGGTTGATCAGCAGCATATTGATGAGGCCATTCATTATCTAGCGCTGGAGGAGTATCAGCACCGGCACCTGGATGAGCTGTCCGGTGGGCAACGGCAGCGGGCCTATGTGGCGATGGTTATGTGTCAGGACACTGAGTATGTGCTGCTGGATGAGCCACTGAATAATATTGATATGCACCATGCGGTGGGGATGATGCAGTTGCTGCGCCGCGCCGCAGATGAGAAGGGCAAAACTGTGGTGGTCGTGCTGCATGATATCAATTTTGCCTCTTGTTACTCGGACACTATTATTGCGATGCGTGCTGGCAAAGTGGCCTATCAGGGGGCTCCAGAGCAGGTTATTCGCAGTGAGGTGCTCAGCGATATTTATCAACTGCCTATGCCGGTGCACGAGATCGACGGGCA
>JAAYTE010000278.1 GCA_012518175.1 Gammaproteobacteria bacterium
ACTGTGCAAGGCTCGCTGGCAATCACTGTAGCGTTGCGGCGCTCTTCAGTAAAAACAGCCATGGCACCAAAAATCTCATCTTTTTCCACATCACCGACTTTTTCACCATTCACCCAAGCTTCAGCATGGCCTTCAATAATGATAAAGACATGTTCAGCAATGTCGCCTTGGTGAATAAGCTCTTCACCGGCAGCAAAACTTTGGAACCCTGTGGATGGGCGGATTTCTGGTTGTTTTAGGCGGGCTAAAGCATCGGCAGCTAAGGCGGAATGACCCAGCAAATACAGAGTGAAAAGTTCTTGGCGCTCATGAACGCTAGCGATGTGCTGAAACACGTCGCGACGAGCGTAGGGGATGAGTCGAATGGTTTCTTCGCTGGAATAACGGCACTCAGGTAGATCGAGACCTTGGCGTAAACCCAGTAGGTCACCTTCTTGTAGGTAGAAAAAGGGGCGGTTTTCGACGTGAGCATGCACCAAGCCGCTATCAATAATGAAAAGCTGATTGCTAGGTAAGGCGTTCGATAAGTCGTCGCACTGCTTGACTTCAAAAGGCGCATCGCAAGGTGCTAAATCATCCAGCAATTGACGCGGAATGGCTTGCAAACGATTGATCAGCTTATCGGCATATGCAGGCTGCTCACCCAGTAAATACATAAGTTAAAACCCCTGAACCTAGCAACAATAAACGAAGAGTGGAGAACGTTAGTACGGATCGCAATTTAAGTAAAATAGTATCTTAGCAGATTGTGAGCTGGTGCAGTAAACAGCCAGAAATTGTTTGATTTTAGGCTGTGGTGCAGCGGATACGGGTACCGGCGGTGAGTGACATGACAATCTCTTGCGCACTGACATTACTGGCAAAATAACAACCGGAAACTTTCGCGCGGTTCATGCTGGCACCTTCCAGTAAGGTTTCGCGAAAATCAATGCCGCGTAAATCGCAACTGCGTAAATATGCATCGCGCAAATCCAAGCCGGCCGCATCCAGACCGCGTAGATTTAAGCTGCGCAAATCAGCACCTTGCAAGTTGATGCTGCCGGAGGTTAAGAAACTGGCTTTTTGTCGATTAAAATCTTCAATTTTCTCATCGACTAATAACTGAAAAAGAGGGTGCTCAAGCTTTCTTGGACGGCTCATAATTACGTCTCCACATATTTGCAGTTCGCTTGCAGTATAAGCACTATTTTTGAGCTTTGTATAAGTTGCAATGTTTGCTGAATGTGAACTAATCGTCTTTGTTGTGTTTGCTCTCTATGGGATTGGTACGCATAATTGGCCCTGAAGAATTCAGTAGAGAGGGGTATTGTTGATGCAGCCCTTGAAAACAGTGCCCTACACCAGTGTTGTACAGTTATCCGACAGCCATCTATTTGCTGCTTTGGATGGACGTTTACTGGGCATGGATACCCACGATAGTTTGCGGCAGGTTATTGCGCTGGTGGAAGCCGAGCAGGAGCAAGTGGATGTATTGCTCTGCACAGGTGATATTTCGCAAGATGGCACACAGAGTTCATACCAACGTTTTGCCAAGATGGTCAATGCTTTAGGCGTGCCCATGCGCTGGTTTGCTGGCAACCATGATGAGCGTCTGGCTTTACAACAGGTGTGCGCGCAAACGGATTGGCTGGAGTCCGTTTACGATGTTGGTGCTTGGCGTATTGTCTTGCTGGATTCCTCAGTGGTTAATAAAGTGCATGGTGAGCTGGCTCAAGATCAGCTGGATATTTTAGCGCAGGCGCTGCGCAGTGCAGGTGATCGGCATGTACTGATTGGCTTGCACCACCATCCGGTGCCCATTCACAGCAAGTGGATGGATAAAATTGGCTTGCACAATGCTGCTCAGATGCTGTCGATTATCCAGCAGTACAATAATGTTAAAGCGGTGATTTGGGGCCATGTGCACCAAGAGTTTGATCAGCAAGAGCATGGTATTCGTTGGTTGGCCGCCCCCTCTACCTGTGTGCAGTTTACTCCCGGCAGTCAAGACTTTGCTGTGGACAATAAGGCCCCGGGTTATCGCTGGCTGCGCTTGTATGATGATGGGCAGCTGCAAACTGCTGTGTCGCGGGTCGCTAACATTGATTTTGAAATCGATTACAGTATTAAAGGCTACTAACGCTGCTGCTAAATACCTCGCTGGTTGTGTTTGCGGGTATCGGCCTACGCATGACTCCACCGGCAGTGGTATTCTAAGTGACTGCCTTTAAGTGTGAAGTTGTGTATGTCGAACAGTGTAAGCGTTGTCTATATTCATGGTTTTAATAGCTCCCCAGCCTCTTTTAAAGCACAGCAAGTGCGTAAAGCATGGTCGCAGCTTGGTTTGCCAGCAGAGCAGTTGTTGATTCCTGAGCTGCATCATCACCCTCAGCAAGCCATTGCCCAGTTGCAAGTGGCTATCGAACGACTGGAGCGACCTGTGTTAGTGGGCAGCTCATTGGGCGGTTATTACGCCACCTATCTGGCCGAGCGCTATGGTTTACAAGCTTTGCTGATTAACCCAGCTGTGCGCCCGCATCGGTTGTTTGATGAGTTTGTAGCGGAACAAGAGAACCTCTATAGCGGTGAGCGCTGGCTCCTTACTGACTCACATTTGCAAGCACTGGCGGCTCTGGAAGTTCCACCACCACGGGATGCGCAGCGCTTTTGCGTATGGTTGCAAACTGGCGATGAAACGTTAGACTACTGTTTGGCTGAACAGTACTATGCTGGCTGCTCTGTACATATCGAAGAGGGCGGTGATCATGGTTTTCAGCGTTTTTCTGAGCACCTTCCGGCGCTCTTTGCTTTTGTAGGACTTACACCCTCAGCTCTGCAATCACTCGATCTTTCTGCTTTTGAGTAACGACATTACCCATGACTAATTCGACCTATACCGCTGATGCCATTGAGGTTCTATCTGGGTTAGATCCGGTGCGTAAGCGCCCCGGCATGTACACCGATACAACTCGTCCCAACCACCTTGCCCAAGAAGTCATTGATAACAGTGTCGATGAGGCCTTGGCGGGGCATGCGCGCAATGTGCAAGTGATTTTGCATACCGATCAATCCCTTGAAGTGATTGATGATGGCCGCGGCATGCCGGTGGATATTCACCCAGAAGAAGGCATTCCTGGGGTTGAATTGATCTTTACTCGCTTACATGCGGGCGGAAAGTTTTCCAGTAAGAACTACGAGTTCTCCGGTGGTTTGCACGGGGTGGGTATCTCGGTGGTGAACGCGCTTTCGACTTTGCTCGAAGTGCGAGTGCGCCGTGGTGGTGAAGAACACCAAATGACCTTTCGTGATGGTTTTAAAGCCACTGATCTTGAGGTGATTGGCAGCGTCGGGCAGCGCAATACCGGCACCAGTATTCGTTTTTGGCCTGATCCGCAGTATTTTGATACGGGCAAGTTTTCGGTTGGCCGTTTAAAGCATATTTTAAAAGCTAAGGCGGTGCTGTGCCCAGGCTTAACGGTTAAGTTTGAAGATAAAAACAGCAAAGAACTGATTACCTGGTTTTATGAAGACGGTTTGCGCTCCTACTTAAC
>JAAYTE010000279.1 GCA_012518175.1 Gammaproteobacteria bacterium
AACCCGGGCAAACAGTCTGAGCACCGTGAGCGCCAGCACTTTAATGAGCAGTCAACCCAGCGTCAGTCTGCGTAATGATGGCTGAGCGACTTAGAGTTGGGGGCTTCGTGCCCCTGACCACTTTAGACTTCCCAAACCATCTGTCCTGCGTGGTATTTTGCCAAGGCTGTGCATGGCGCTGTCGCTATTGCCATAATCCTGACTTAATTCCACCGCGTGCGCAGCAGATGCACAGTTGGGACAGTATTCTAGAGTTTTTACAGCGCCGCCAAGGCTTGCTTGAAGCGGTCGTATTTAGCGGCGGTGAAGCGACCTTGCAACACGACCTTAAAGCGGCGATGCAAGAGGTCAAAAATCTCGGCTTTAAAGTCGGCTTACATACGGCGGGGATTAACCCTAAAGCACTGCAGCGGGTTTTACCCTATTGCGACTGGGTGGGCTTTGATATTAAAGCCTTAGAAGAAGACACCCAACTGATTACTGGCGTATCCGGCAGCGGCCAAGCCAACTGGCAGTGTTTAGAATTACTGCTGGCCAGTGGCGTCAAGTATGAATGCCGCACAACCGTGCACTGGGACCTGATTGATCCACAGCGTTTGCTGGAACTGGCGCGACGTTTAAGCACTGCTGGGGTGGCGCACTTTGTCGTGCAACATGTGCGCACGCACAGCATGCTGGATGGGCAACTGACAGAGCGCAGTGCTAATTTAGGCACAGCAGCATTATGGCAAGAAATCAGCGCGCTATTTAGCACCTTTGTGCGCCGCAATGATTAGCCAGCACCGCGGGTCATTCCACGTAACACTATTCAAATTTAAGTGGTCATTAAGCAAAGGGCTCTAACAAACGCTCAATACTGGGTATATGAATATCGCGCCCTTTCATCTCAATAAAACCTTCTTGATGTAAACGCGCCATAATCCGCGACAAGGTTTCTGGCTGCATCGACAATCGTGCGGCAATCAAGCGCTTGGGCAGCGGCAATTCAATATCCACGGTTTCTTGAGCGCGATCTTCCAACTGCTGAATCAAATACAGAGCAAAACGCTGGGTGGCATTTTGTAAGGTTAGGGTTTCTAACTCACCTAAACGCTGATGCAAACGCACACTCATATGGCCCAGCAAATGCAAGCAGGCCTGTGGGTTTTCTTGCAGCAGAGTCAGCATCAAGCGGTTAGGAAAACTAATTAACTGCACCGCCTCCAGAGCTTCAGCACACACTGGGTACTCAGAGCGCTGCATAAACATCACCGCCTCAGCAAAAGTTTGTCCCGCCTGAATAATCTCCACCACTTTTTCTTGGCCATCGGCAGAAATCCGATAGAGCTTAACCCGGCCTTTTAACACCAAGAAAAAACGCTCGGCCGGCTGACTTTGGCGAATCAAGAGTTCACCTGCAGTTAATTTTTGCTCATGGCTTTGCGCAATAAGCTGCTCTTGCTCAGCCAGACCAAGATTCATAAAAAAAGGATGGCGTACTACCGTACTAACCGCCGGATGGGTGAAAAGCATGGGGCACTCCTGTCAATGCAAGACGTTTAAGCCAGTGCTTATTAATGCACGCAGCTAAACTGGATTTCTATTGCAGCTCCCCCACCTTATTCCCTTCAATAAAATGCTTCACGGCTCTTTATGGGTATTGCCGGTTTTTCTTGATTTACAACAAGAAAAACCGGCGCTTATAGCTCAGCTCGGTAGCGTCGCAATGGCCGCATACTGACCCTGGGTCAACTGCAGTAAGTCAGCTGCTGCCAACTCCACTTCCAATCCGCGCCGTCCAGCACTGATATGCAAGCTGGGTAACTGCTCGGCACTGCTATCTAAAAAAGTGCGCAAAGCTTTCTTTTGCGCCAACGCACTGATGCCGCCAACTAAGTATCCGGTCACCCGCTGCGCTTGCTGCGGATCGGCCATCTCGGCTTTTTTCACCCCAGCGCACGCGGCCAAGGCTTTTAGGTTCAGCTGCCCGTGCACTGGCAGCACCGCCACCAGCAACTCTCCGCTTTCCGTAACTGCCAATAAAGTTTTAAACACACTTTGTGGAGCCAGCCCCAGCTTTTCTGCGGCCTCTAAGCCATAGGAAGCCGAGCGCGGATCATGTGCGTAACTGTGTACTTTGTGCGCAATACGCTGTTTTTTTAATAAGTTGATTGCCGGAGTCATCATTCACCTGGATCTGCCAAATAACGGGTACGGACAATTATGCCCTAAGCATTTTTCTGTGCACATTACTGGCGTTAAGCACAATCAATTTAATCCAACACTTACCAACATACAGCAATGTATGTATATTACCCTGCTGAATGAAACGCACTGTATTTATTCCCAAAGCAGTGCATAATTAGGCAACTCCCCTGCACCCGTATTTGCGTGCGTTTAACCGTGCAGTGCTAAAAGATTCTAATTAGGAAAAGACTTATGACCCGCTCTTCATCACGCGCTACTGCTGTCGCTTTGACTCTCGCTAGCGCATTACTGATCAGTGCCTGCGACAACAAAAACGAATCAGCAACAGGCGATAAACAGCCGGCACCCAAAGTAGGTATCGTCACTTTATCGTCAGGATCTTATACTTTAACCAGTGAGCTACCCGGCAGAACAGCTGCTTACCGTGTTGCGGAAGTCCGCCCACAGGTCAACGGCATTATCCAAAAGCGTCTGTTTAAAGAAGGCAGTGATGTCAAAGCCAATGAGCAACTGTATCAAATTGATCCAGCCATCTATGAAGCTAACTTAAAAAGCGCGCAAGCCAATTTATTAGCAGTACGCTCATTAGCTGAGCGCTATAAAGTGCTGGTCGAAGAACGTGCCGTCAGTCGTCAACAATATGATGATGCCAATGCTAATCGCCTTGAAGCAGAGGCTGCACTGGAACGGGCGAAAATTGAACAACGTTATACCCGCGTACTGGCACCCATTTCTGGGCGCATTGGTCGCTCCAGCGTCAGTGAAGGTGCTTTAGTCAGCAATGGCCAAGCGCAAGAGCTTGCAGTGATTCAACAAATTGATCCCATCTACGTTGATGTCACCCAGTCGGCCAATGAGCTGCTGCGTTTACGCCGTGAGCTGGCTGCCGGACAACTGAAAAAAGCCAGCGATAGTGCCGCTCATGTCACTTTGAAGTTACAAGACAACAGCGACTACCCACACAGCGGCACCTTAGAGTTCTCCGAAGTATCAGTGGATGCCAGCACAGGCTCAGTCACCATTCGTGCGGTTTTCCCTAACCCAGACGGCATGTTGTTGCCCGGTATGTTTGTCCACGCCAGTTTAATTGACGGCGTACAAGATAAAGTAATTTTGGCGCCACAACAGGGCATCACCCGCAACCCTAAAGGGGAAGCAACCGCCCTTGTCGTGACCCCGGACAACAAAGTTGAGCTGCGCACCTTGGTCGCACAACGCACCGTCGGCAACCGCTGGTTAGTCACCGAAGGCTTAAAAGAAGGCGAGCAACTGATTACCGAAGGCCTGCAATTTGTGCAGCCGGGCATGACCGTTGAAACCTTCCCAGCCAATAATGTGCAACCTGAAGCAGCTTCAACTAAAGCAACTACAACCGACACAAGCCAAGCTCAATAAGGGACTTTTTACATGTCGAACTTCTTTATCGACCGCCCCATTTTTGCTTGGGTATTAGCCCTAGTAATTATGTTAATTGGTGGTCTGGCAATTCTTAAACTGCCAGTGAATCAATACCCGAGCATTGCCCCACCCTCGGTGAGCATTTCGGTCAGCTACCCAGGTGCTTCTGCGCAAACTGTGCAAGACACCGTGGTGCAAGTCATTGAGCAGCAGCTCAATGGTATTGATGGTCTGCGCTACATTTCCTCCGACAGTAACTCCGATGGCAGCATGAGCATCAGCGTAACGTTCGAGCAAGATGTTGACCCAGACATCGCCCAAGTACAGGTGCAAAATAAGCTGCAACTGGCGACGCCACTCTTGCCGCAAGAAGTGCAGCAGCAAGGTATCCGCGTTACCAAGTCAGCCAGTAACTTCTTAATGGTTGTCGGTATCATTTCTGAAGACGGCAGCATGTCACGCTTTGACTTGGCCGACTACACTGTATCCAACATTCAAGACCCCATCTCTCGAACAGCTGGTGTCGGTGACTTCCAAATCTTTGGTGCGCCCTACGCTATGCGTATTTGGCTGGACCCTGGCAAACTGACTAACTTCGCCTTAACGCCAGTGGATGTTGCCAATGCGATTCGGACGCAGAACGTCCAAGTTTCTTCCGGCCAGTTGGGTGGTTTACCCGCAGTAGCTAATCAGCAACTGACGGCAACCATTATTGGTAAAACCCGTTTTGAAACCCCTGAGCAGTTTGAAAACATCTTACTCAAAGTTGATGAAGACGGCTCACAAGTACGCTTAAAAGACGTTGCGCGAGTTGAACTCGGCGGTGAAAACTACAGTATCAATGCTGAATATAATGGTAGCCCTGCCACCGGTATCGGAATCAAACTGGCCACTGGCGCTAACGCTTTGGACACTGCCCGCGCAGTGCGTGAAACCTTAGCCGAGCTGGAGCCCTTCTTCCCAGCGGGAATGAAAATTGTTTACCCGTACGACACTACTCCGGTTATCTCTGCATCAATTAAGGGTGTAGTTGTCACCTTAGCAGAAGCTATTGTTCTGGTGTTCTTGGTGATGTATTTATTCCTACAGAACATCCGCGTGACCTTAATCCCCGCCTTAGCGGTGCCTGTAGTTATTTTAGGGACCTTTGGTGTCCTCGCCGTATTTGGCTACAGCATTAACACCCTCACCATGTTCGCCATGGTACTTTCCATCGGGCTCTTGGTGGATGACGCCATTGTCGTGGTGGAAAACGTCGAACGGATTATGGAGGAAGAAGGCTTATCGCCCATTGAAGCAACCCGTAAATCTATGGGCCAAATTCAAAGTGCACTGGTCGGTATTGGTCTGGTGCTCTCTGCCGTATTTATCCCCATGGCCTTCTTTGAGGGCTCAACCGGACAAATTTATAAGCAGTTCTCGGTCACCATTGTTTCCGCCATGGTGCTCTCGGTATTGGTTGCGTTAATCTTTACACCAGCGCTGTGTGCCACCATGCTCAAGCCCATTCCGCAAGGTGGTAACTTGGAAAAACGTGGTTTCTTCGGTTGGTTTAACCGCACCTTCCACAGCGGCGTTCTCAAGTATGAGCAAGGTGTGGCCGCGATGATCAAGCGCAAAACACCTTACTTGTTGTTGTACGTGATTATCATTGCAATCATGGGTTGGATGTTTACTAAAATCCCCACCTCGTTTTTGCCTGATGAAGACCAAGGTGTACTCTTTGCCCAGGTGCAAACTCCTGCTGGTTCTACCGCAGAGCGCACCTATGAAGTGGTTAGCAAGATGCGTGATTACTTGCTGGAAGAAGAGAGTGACACTGTTCGCTCTGTATTTGCCATTACCGGCTTTAACTTTGCCGGTCGCGGTCAAAACTCCGGCATGGCCTTTATTGGCCTAAAGCCTTGGGATGAGCGTACTCTGCCCAGCGAAAGCGTTTTTGCTTTAGCCCAGCGCGCACAGCAGCATTTCTTCACTTTCCGCGATGCCATGGTGTTTGCTTTTGTGCCACCGGCAGTAATGGAGCTGGGTAATGCCACCGGTTTTAATATGTACTTGCAAGACCGCGCTGGTGTCGGTCACCAGGTCTTGAGCCAAGCCCGCGACCAGTTTGTGCAGATGGCCAATGAAGATCCTCGCTTAACTCAAGTACGGGCCAACGGTTTGCGTGATGAGCCACAATACAAGTTAACTATTGATGATGAGAAAGCCAGATCTATGGGCTTATCTCTAGCTGATATTAACCAAACCCTGTCCTCAGCTTGGGGAAGCAGCTATGTCAACGACTTTATTGACCGCGGCCGGGTGAAGAAAGTCTTTATCCAAGCTGAAGCCGGCGCCCGCATGGATCCAAAAGATCTCGACAAGTGGTATGTGCGTAACGATAAAGGCGAAATGACGCCCTTTAGCAGCTTCGCTCACGGTGAGTGGACTTACGGCTCACCTAAACTGTCGCGTTATAACGGTGTACCTGCAATGGAGATTCTGGGTAGCCCAACCCCAGGTTACAGCTCCGGTGACGCCATGGCTGCGGTGGAAGAGCTCAGCAAGAAGCTGCCTGAAGGCATAGGCATGTCTTGGACTGGCTTGTCCTATGAAGAGCAGCTCTCCGGTGGTCAAGCGCCAGCTTTATATGCGTTATCATTGCTGGTGGTGTTCTTATGTTTGGCCGCCATGTATGAAAGCTGGTCGATTCCTTTCTCGGTGATGCTGGTGGTACCACTGGGTATTATTGGTGCGTTATTGGCCACCTATGGCCGCGGTTTATCCAATGACGTCTACTTCCAAATTGGCTTGTTGACCACCATTGGTTTGTCAGCGCGTAACGCCATTTTGATTGTGGAGTTTGCCAAGGCTCAACATGAAGGCGGCAAAAGCTTAGTGGATGCTGCCATCGAGGCCAGCCGTATACGTTTCCGCCCCATCATTATGACTTCTCTAGCCTTTGTTTTAGGAGTTACTCCCTTAGCGATTGCCACCGGTGCTGGTGCCGGTAGTAAACACGCCATTGGTACTGGGGTGATTGGCGGAATGCTCACTGCAATGCTTTTGGCAGTGTTCTTTGTACCATTATTTTATGTTCTAGTGAGCCGCTTATTTAAATCAGCTGCTGACCGCAAACTGGAGGACGGACAATGAAACATACCGCCCTAGCCGCTGCTTTATTAGCGGCACTGTCGGGTTGCTCACTGATTCCAAACTATCAGCAACCCGCCTCCCCTGTGGCTGCACAATGGGATACTGTGGATACTCAACACAGCGCAGTGGTGTTGCCTGATTGGCGTGAGTTTTTCCAAGATCAACAACTGCAAAGCTTAATTGAAACGGCTTTGCACAATAATCGCGATATGCGTATTGCTGCACTGAATGTGGATGCCTTCCGCGCGCAATACCGCATTCAACGCAGCGCGCGTTTTCCGTCAGTGGATGCTGGCGGTGGCGCGAACCGCCAGCGCATTCCCGGCAATATGAATCCAGCCGGCAATGACTCGACCATTAACAGCCAGTACTCTGCAGACTTAGGCATCACCGCTTGGGAACTGGACTTATTTGGTCGTTTAGGCAGCTTGCGTGATCAAGCCTTAGAAACCTACTTCGCCAGCGAGCAAGCGCAGCGCAGTACGCAACTGAGCTTAATTGCCAGCGTGGCTACCGCTTGGCTCTCTCTGCAAGCTGATCAAGAAGCCTTGCAATTGGTGCGCGATACTTTAGCGACCTATGAGGATAGCTTAAGACTGGTCGAGCGCAGTTATGATGCTGGTGTGGCCTCGCTACTGGAAGTGCAGCAAGCACGTACTTCGACCAGTAGCGCGCGGGTCAGCCTGGCCCAGTTTGAGCGGCAGAGTGCACAAAGCCGCAATGCCCTGAATTTACTTCTGGGCGGTGAGCCAGACATTGATATCAGCACTCCAGTACCACTCAAGCATTTTAAATTTGCTGAGTTACCTGTGGGTTTACCAGCAGATTTACTGCAGCGTCGTCCTGATATTCTACAAGCGGAATACGAACTCAAAGCAGCTAACGCCAATATTGGTGCTGCCCGTGCAGCGTTTTTCCCCAGCATCAGTCTGACCGCCACCGCAGGTAGCTTAAGCCCAGATCTATCTGGCTTATTTGATAGCGGCAGTGGCTCATGGCTATTTAAACCAAGCATTAACCTGCCTATTTTTAATGCCGGTCGTTTACGGGCGAACTTGGATTACAGTGAAATCCAAAAAGATATTCGCGTAGCCAGTTACGAGAAAGCCATTCAAACCGCTTTCCAAGAAGTGGCCGATGGTTTAAGCAACCGCATGACCTACAAGCAACAGCTGATCGCCCATGATGAACTGGTGCAGTCCGGTGAGGAATACTACACCTTGGCTGATCGCCGCTTCATAGAAGGCATTGATAATCAGCTGACGCGCTTGGATGCGCAGCGTTTGCTGTTTGATGCACAGCAGCAACGGATTAGCACGCACTTTGCGCAGTTAGCCAGCGAGATCAACCTGTATAAAGCCCTTGGCGGTGGCTATACAGAGGAGCACGCAGAGTCGCTCTAAGCTAGGCTTGACCTGCTGTTAGCACAGCACAAAAAACGGGCAGCTTGCTTTAACAGGCTGCCCGTTTTTATTTACAGGACTGCTTAATACAAGCTGTCCTACCCCAGCAAGAACTAATCAGCGCGCTTTGGTGAGAGCAGTTCAATTTTGTAGCCGTCTGGATCTTCAACGAAGGCTAAAATACTGGAGCCATGCATCATTGGGCCTGGCTCGCGGGTAATTTTACCGCCGCGGGCGCGAATATCTTCGCAAGCCTTATAAACATCTTCGACTTCCAAAGCAATATGCCCGTAACCATCACCCAGGTCGTACTTTTCAACCCCCCAGTTGTGGGTTAACTCAATGACGCTGTTGCTGGCCTCATCACCGTAACCAACAAATGCCAAGGTAAACTTACCCTCGGGATAATCGCGGCGACGCAACAACTGCATGCCCAATACTTCAGTGTAAAAAGCAATGGAAGCGTCAAGGTCGCCAACCCGTAACATCGTATGTAAAAGTCTCATCAGCTTACTCTCCTCTGCGCTATTACAGCGCCATCAATCAAACCCTGTACACACTCGGAGCTCAGT
>JAAYTE010000280.1 GCA_012518175.1 Gammaproteobacteria bacterium
CAGGCACCGTCTGTCCGGCTTTACCACACATCCCCACACCGCCATCAAGCTCTAAATCATTACCAACCATAGACACTTGACGCATGGCTTCAGGGCCATTACCAATCAAGGTGGCACCTTTAATGGGCGCAGTGATTTTTCCGTCTTCAATTAAGTAGGCTTCACTGGTGGAAAACACAAACTTACCGCTGGTGATATCCACCTGACCGCCACCCAGATTGGCACAGTAAATACCGCGCTTGACTGAGCGGACAATGTCTTGCGGCTCACTCTCGCCCGCAAGCATATAGGTGTTGGTCATGCGCGGCATAGGCACATGCGCATAGGATTCTCGGCGGCCATTACCCGTTGGAGCAACCCCCATTAGGCGGGCATTCATAGTGTCTTGCATATAACCGCGCAGGACACCGTTCTCAATTAAAGTGTTGTATTGGCTCGGGGTGCCCTCATCATCAATGCTTAACGAACCACGGCGGCCAACTAAAGTGCCATCATCGACGATGGTGCATAAGCTGGACGCTACTTGTTCACCAACTTTACCGCTATAAGCAGAGCTGCCTTTGCGGTTGAAGTCACCCTCTAAACCATGGCCCACCGCCTCATGCAGCAAGACCCCACTCCAGCCTGGCCCGAGCACCACTGGCAAAGTACCCGCCGGCGCAGCAATGGCCTCAAGATTAACCTGTGCTTGCCGCACTGCTTCACGGGCATAAGCCATGGCACGCTCTTGCTCTAAAAAGTAACGGTAATCGCTGCGTCCACCACCGCCGGCTGTACCGCGCTCACGTCGCCCATTGTGCTCAATAATCACACTGACATTAAAACGCACCAAAGGACGCACATCTGCAGCTAAGCGACCATCTAAAGTGGCAATCAGGACTTGCTCCCACGATCCGGTCAAGCTCACCGTGACCTGAGTAATCCGCGCATCTAATGCACGGGTAGCCGCATCCACTTGCTTAAGCAGGGCCACCTTCTCTTCACGGCTCAGCACTTGCAGCGGATTATCTGCTGGATATAAAGCTGTATGCGCCACAGACTGAATGGCGATAGGCTGCACTTGCTGGCCCGCTTGAGCAATACTGCGCGAGGCTTGCGCCGCTTGTAACAGCGCTGGCATGGTCAAAGCATTGCTGTAAGAAAAACCAGTTTTCTCACCGGCCAATGCACGCACACCAACGCCTTGATCAAGGTTAAAACTGCCTTCTTTAACAATCCCCTCTTCCAGCACCCAAGCTTCAGATATGCGGTTTTGAAAATACAGGTCAGCAGCATCAATACCAGGGCCGGCTAACTCACTAAATACTTTGCCAAGTTGCTCTGGCGCTAAGCCTGTGGGCGCTAATAAAACCGAGCTAACGCTAGCTAATAAATCACTCATTCTGTGTCCTCTGTTTCTGCCGACGCTAACTGCGCGACAGAAAATTGTTTATGTTGCCAAACTGGCATCCGTTGGCGAATATCGGCTTGTTCGGCGGCTGCATAAGTACTCACCACACAGCCAGCTCCCGTAGGTAGCTCCGCCAGTACACGCCCCCAAGCATCCACTATCATTGAATGACCAAAGGTTTCACGCCCAGGCGCATGCTCTCCGCCTTGGTTGGCAGCCAAAATTAAACATTGGGTTTCAATCGCACGAGCACGCAATAACACTTGCCAATGGGCGGCACCGGTTAATGCCGTAAAGGCCGCTGGCACACTGATTAATTCAGCGCCGGCATCACGTAACGCCGTATACAACTCTGGGAAGCGCACGTCGTAACACACCGTCATTCCCAAGCGGCCCACTGGCGTATCCACCACAGTGCAACTGCGCCCCCGCGCATAATGCGCAGATTCATTATAACGGCCTTGCTGATCACCCACCGCCGCATCAAATAAATGCAATTTATCGTAGCGCGCTACATTCTCACCAAACTCATTAAATAGCAAAGAGCTAGCGCAAGGCTTGCCCTGTTTCTGCCCCTCTGGCAATAACGGTACAGTGCCCGCCACTATCCATAGCCCCAACTCCCGCGCAGCTTGTTCCAGCATCGCTAAGATTGGGCCTTGGCCGCTGGCTTCAAGTTCAGCGATGCGTCCCACATCCACCTTACCCATTGCCGCAAAGTTCTCTGGCAGCACCGCCAAACGTGCGCCTGCAGCTGCAGCCTGCTCTAATAAGTCACGGGCTAGGCTCAAGTTCGCCGCAATATCCTTACCCGACACCATCTGAATAACAGCAACGCTCATAACTACCGCACCCTCTGTTTGATAAATTGCGCTCGCGCTCAAGCTACCGCCAATCTTACAGGGTCATACCCTGGGCACAACAGCTAAGCTGCTTATGCCATACTACTGAGCTGTCTAATAACTGATTGACCTATGACTCTAGATATTAACCAACTACAGTGTGCGCAGTGGCGGCAAGCCTTTGCAAACGGCGATTTTAA
>JAAYTE010000281.1 GCA_012518175.1 Gammaproteobacteria bacterium
AAGCACGCTGGGCTATTGCTGCTAAATTTGAAACTGGCAACACCGGCAGTTCCAGTGCAAAAGCCAAGCCTTGCACGACACCCACAGCAATGCGTAAGCCAGTAAAGGCTCCCGGTCCACGGCCAAAAGCAATAGCCTCAATTGCGGTTTTAGCAATACCTGCCTCGGCTAAAACCTCACTGATCATTGGCAAAATAGATTGAGCATGCAGTCGGGGAATGACCGCGTAACGGCTGAACACTTGACCATTGTGCAATAACGCAACAGAGCAAGCTTCAGTGGCCGTATCCAGCGCCAGCAAAGTAGTCATGGTTAATCATCAAGTAATTAAAAAAGAAATTGTAGCAGGCCCACTGCAAGCAAGGGCAGTAAGCAATGAAAAAGAGTAAAGAATGCATTCACTATGACATCGAAAAGTCACTGCAACAGTGAATGCATTCCCGTAACTCTGTGCTTAAGCGAGCGCCGCCATAACTTTAGCGGTGATCTGCTCAACCGAACCAACACCTTCAATAGCGCTATATTTAGGTGTGCCATTGCTTGCGGCTAAGTCTTGGTAGAAAGCCACTAGCGGCTTGGTTTGAGAGTGATAAACAGACAAACGGTGACGTACAGTTTCTTCTTTATCATCTTCACGTTGGATCAAGTCTTCACCGGTTTCATCGTCTTTGCCGGCAACCTTCGGTGGGTTGTGCTCAATGTGGTAAGTACGGCCTGAAGCTGGGTGCATACGACGACCGGCAATGCGGCCAACGATTTCTTCGTCTTCCACAGCAATTTCAATCACGTGATCAATCTCAACACCGGCATCACGCAAAGCTTCGGCCTGCGGGATAGTGCGCGGAAAGCCATCGAACAAAAAGCCATTGGCGCAGTCATCGGCCAAAATACGCTCTTTAATTAAATCGATGATGATGTCATCTGAAACCAAACCACCGGTTTCCATCACTTCTTTAACTTTCAAGCCCAGCGGGCTTTCAGCTTTCACTGCAGCACGCAACATATCACCGGTAGAAATTTGTGGGATGTTGAATTTTTTCGTAATAAAGCCAGCTTGTGTGCCTTTCCCGGCACCCGGCGCTCCTAATAAAATCATGCGCATTATCATTTTCCTCATATCATCATTACTATTATAAAAAACATCAGCAGCGCCATGAGCCAGCACGCTGCACAATTAAATAGGGTGGCTTTGTTGAGCCCAAAAATTGACCAAGATACACATCAGTCTTTAGTCGCACAAGAAAAATATCCACACAGTGCGCTAAAGCTAAAGCCGTACAGCCAGGCGAACTAGTGCAAAATAGCGCTAACCCGCATGTACAGTTCGTTCTGCGGCCCAATGTCGCAGCGCCGCCAGCTCTTCCGCCATCACCACTGACAGTGGCACTGTGCGCTGCAAGGTTTCCAGCATCAATTCTTGCGCCATTGGCACCTGACGTGCTTGCGCGGCATAGAGCGCCGAAACCACAGCCTGCTCTATTTCTGCTCCAGAAAAGCCCTCGCTAACCAACGCCAGCGCGGCCAAATCATAATCAGCAGCGCTTAACTCGCGTTTTTGCAAATGGATTTTAAAGATATCTTCGCGTACCGCAGCAGCCGGTAAATCAACAAAGAAAATCTCATCAAAACGGCCTTTGCGCATTAATTCAGGTGGCAAACGCTTAATTACGTTAGCCGTTGCCACCACAAATACAGGTGCTTTACGTTCGGCCATCCACGTGAGCAAAGTACCCAACACACGCTGACTGACACCATTATCTAAGTCGCCAGTGGCTAAGCCTTTTTCGATTTCATCCATCCAAAGCACACAAGGAGACATGCGCTCTGCCATCAATAAGGCTTCACGTAAATTACGTTCAGTTTCGCCAAAGTACTTATTGTACAAACTGGCAAAATCCAACCGCAGCAAAGGCAAGCCCCACAAGCCGGCCACTGCTTTTG
>JAAYTE010000282.1 GCA_012518175.1 Gammaproteobacteria bacterium
CTATTCCGCAGGCGCAGCTGGTTGCGTATCAAGAAATGTTACAGATTCTGCACAACCAGCAACTGAGCCTGTTGGCGACAGGGCGCAACTACGGTGCTGATTTGCAGGGGTTCTTTACCGTATTCAGTGACTTGAACCGTCGTATCAGCGCACAGAGTCGCCGCCTCAGTGAAGAGGTGAGCGAAGAGTTTGTGCTGGAAGGGATCAGTAAGTCAGAGGTGAAAATCCAATCCACCATTGATGAGTTGGGTTTTTGGGATCCACTGAAACGCTTTGCCAAACTCTACAGCGAGTGGGAGCAAGATTTTGAGCGTTTGCCCAGTGACGCTTATTTAGATGCTTTGGGTGATGTGGCTGATCTGCTGCGCAGCGATCAGCAATTTACTTTTGAGAGCCTGCTGCGTTTAGAGCTGCGCCTTAATGAGGGTGGTACGGACTTAATTATTCGCAACGATCGCCAGCTCTTGGAGTCCTCTAGCCACGGTATGGCTTATCTGATTTTATGTAAGTATTTGCTGGCCTTTACTCGACTATTGCGTGGTAAAGCACAGGTTACTATTCATTGGCCCATTGATGAAATTGGCACCTTGGCCTATCACAACGTCGAAAAACTGTTTAAGGCCTGCGAAAACAATAATATTTTTATTGTCGGCGCTTTCCCTAATCCCGAGTCTGATGTGCTGACGCTGTTTAAGCACCGCTATTTGATCGAAAAAGACAGCCAGAAAGGCGCGCACAGTCAGCTTAAACGCATTGAGCCAAAGCTCAGTCGACTGACGCAACGATTACAGCAGCGCCGCGAGGAGGCCGTACAATAATGATGCAACATAGCCATTTATTAGAGCAGCTTTTATCCGGCGGTTTTATTTGTGAAGTCACCGATAGCCAAGCGTTTCGACACTTACAAGATGAGCAGCAGCGGGAGGCCATTGATCAGTATTTGCGCCCGCTCAATCGCCGCTTGGCCAGCAACCCAGAGGGCAACGTGTGGTTTTTAGCCTGGCGGGAGTTAACTCAGCCCTTGCGAGATCAGCTTTCGCAGCAGTTTAAAGAGACGCTCGACAGTTTAATTCCCATGCTTAAACTGTTGCAGTTGACCCAGGAAACCATGGGGCATGAAACAGTTTTAACCGCGAACGATATCCTCAACCGCCATGAATTAGCGGCGCGCATTGAAAACAACCCAAGTCTGCGAGAGCAGTTGCACGCTTTGGTGCAAACGCGCTTTTTCCAATCACAAAGTGAGGATGTGGCTGGTCAGCTCAAGCAAGTGTTTGAGCGTTTGCGCAGCAATGGCTACTTGCATCAACCGCACAAAGACCGCCATCACTATGTGGTTACCGGTAAGATTGATTACCTAATTGATCTGACCCGCTTTATTCGCGAAGAGGAAAATATCTACATCGAGGAAGAGTTAGTGCCGAGCCAAGAAGAGTTGTTGGCATGAGCACCCTCGATTACAACAGTGCCGCAGTTAAATTGGGTGTAGAGCGGCTCAAGTTACTGGGCAGGCACAGTGAACTGTTGATGCAGAGCTACTACAGCGCTGAGCTGGATGAGCTGCAGGTGGGTGAGC
>JAAYTE010000283.1 GCA_012518175.1 Gammaproteobacteria bacterium
AAAACTCGACCTGAAGGTGAGGCGAAGCTGTATTGAAAACAGAGGAACAGGCAGCTGCACTGAAAATATTGCAGGATGCCAAAAAGCAGGCCACCACTGGCTTGATACTCTCCGGAGGTGGTGCCCGTGCTGCATATCAAGTGGGTGTATTAGCGGCTATTGCAGACTTACTGCCGGAGTCGTCTGACAACCCTTTTGAAGTGATTGTGGGGACTTCAGCGGGTGCGATTAATGCAGTGAGTTTGGCCAGCGGTGCCTTAGACTTTCAGCAGTCAATACGCAAGTTAACGGCTGTGTGGCAAAGTTTTAGCACCAATAAAGTGTATCGCACAGATTGGCTGGGCGTCTTGCGGCAGGCTGGGCGCTTTGTGGGTAAAAACCTTTTGGGCTTTGGCCGAGGTTTAGAGCCCATTGCCTTGCTGGATAATGCTCCGCTGCGAGAGTTGCTGTTAAAAGAATTAGACTTTTCTGGGATCAGTTTATCGGTCGCGCGCCGTAAGTTACGTGCAGTGGCGATTACTGCCTTTGCTTATCAATCTGGGCAAGCCATTACCTTTTATCAGGGGCGCGGTAATATTGAACCCTGGACGCGACATCGGCGCCAAGGCTTGCCGGCCCGTCTGCGGGTTGAGCACCTCATGGCCAGTTCAGCCATTCCTTTGCTATTCCAGCCAGTGCGCTTGAATTACGAGTACTTTGGCGATGGCGCGGTGCGTCAAGCCGCGCCCATTAGTCCAGCCTTACATTTAGGTGCAGATCGTGTTTTGGTGATAGGGGTGCGCAGTCAGCAGCAAGAGGAGGAGGTCATTCCCAAAACGGCGCGACCACCGACTTTAGCGCAAATAGGTGGCCACCTATTAAACAGCACTTTTATTGATAACCTAGAATCTGACTTGGAGTTGCTTGGGCGCTTAAATGAATTGGGCCAGATGTTGCCCGAAGAGCAGCGCAGTAAGCATTTAGGGCTTTCTCCGGTGGAGGTCTTAGTGATTTCCCCGAGCAAAAGTATTGATGAAATTGCTGCGCGGCACCGCCATCAGTTGCCAGCCTCCATACGCTTGTTTTTACGCGGTCCCGGTGGGATGCGCACCAGTGGTGGTGGCGTTTTAAGTTATTTGTTATTTGAGCGCAGCTATTGCAACGAATTGATCGAGCTGGGTTATCAAGATGCCATCAGTAAGAAAGATGAGCTGTCTGCTTTTTTAGGCATCAGCCCATCGTGACTTAATTAGCTGTCATCAGCATTGCTGCTGCGTGTGCGGCTCGCCACTTGTTGCGTGCGACAGTTTAAGTAAATTGAGCTTTGCAGCCACTCTTGGTCTGGGTACCAAGAAAACATAAACTGACCGCCTTTTAGGTTGTCGACCACGGTGCGACCAATTTCAGGGCGCACTGCTGGGCAACCTTGACTGCGACCAATGCGACCTTGGCTTTTGATCCATTCCGGATTTACATAGTCAGCGGAGTGGATAACGATAGCTCGTTCACGAGCGCGGTCGTTAAAGCCAGGCTCTAAACCATCCATACGTAATGAATAACCGTGCTTGCCTTGGTAGCTTTCTGCTGTGCGAAACAAACCAATACTGGACTGATGACTGCCGTTGGTGTTGGAAAAACTGGTGGCGAAATTATCACCTGAGCGATTGCCGTGGGCGACAAAGTCATGCAAAACCAGTTTTTCATTCTGTAGGTCAAAAATCCATAAGCGCTTGTCGCTGGACGGTAATGAGAAATCGATCACTGCTAAACGGTTAGCGGGCTCTGCACCATTGTTTAATGCGCATTGCATGGCGCTTAAAGCGGTGGATAACACCTTACTATCTAACGTTGGTGCAGCTTGCGTGAGGGCTTTAGACAGCTGAATGGGAAGGGTTGCGGCAGATGCGTAAAAAGTGCTTAAACTGGCGGTGGCAACAAAAAATGAGCGAATAAAAAAAGTACGAAGCATAAAAATGATCTCAATACAGCACAAAGAGTGCATGATAAAAAATTAGGTTAGGACCTACTGCTGCATGTGTCTCTGTGTTGTTGTTTTTATAATTGTGATACAACGGACTTAGCAGGCGTCTTCTAATGCGGTGCGCATATTTAAGTCGCGTATCTTAACAGCTCATTGAATGGATCCAAACTCTTGCTTAAAAAATACACATGGTTGGCTTTGGCTATTGGCCTCACTCATAGCGCGTTCAGCTCTGCACAGTCTGAATATAATGCAGAGATACTGGCGACTACGCTCAACTCGATGCCGCAAATATGCGCAGTGGAGCAGCAACACCGTTTGTCGGAACAATCAATTGCGCAGCTGCAAGCATTCTATCAGGCGGTGGACTTTGCGCCTCTGTGGCAGGATGCCGCTCAGCGTCAACAGTTGGCAGAGCTGATTTTAGATACCCAATATGACGGCCTAGAGCCGGCAATGTATCAGTTGCCACCTTTACTGCTGTCGGCGCAAGTTGCAGCAGAGCAGCGGCAGGTGTGCGATGAGTTGTTATTGAGCCATGGTTATTTGCAGGTGTTACAACATTTGCGAGATGGCATTCTTGATCCTGAGACGGTCGAGCCTTATTGGCATGAGGCCGCTCTTGAGACCCCTGAGCAGTTGCCCATTGCAGAAGTGGCAGCCGCTGGCTTACCTTTTTTACCGCAAGTTTTTGCGGCGGTACGGCCACAACACAGCACCTATCAAAAATTACGTGAGGTATTAAAAGACAGTGACCTGCTCAATCAGCCCGACTGGGGCAGTGTGCCGGTAGCTGGTAAGTCGTTACGGGTGGGCATGCAGGATGTACGCGTGCCTGATTTACTCCAGCGTTTGCAGTTGGCCGGCTATATTGCCGCAAGTACTGATGAGGCTTTAACTCCGGTGGAAACGGTTGCCGGTGAAACCGTCGCGGTTGATTCGCTGCTGTATACCGATGAGTTGGCAGCCGCGGTGAAAGCTTTTCAGCAAGATCACTACTTAGAAGATGATGGCATTGTTGGGCCGGCGACTCTGCGGGAGCTTAATATCACCCCTGAGCAGCGGTTAATGCAGGTGCGTGT